>NZ_LZGV01000042.1:0-8067 GCF_001690265.1 Gilliamella sp. HK2 | reverse complement strand
AATTGATAAAGTTGCAAAACGTTTAAATAAAAAGTTTAAATTACTTCTTCAATGAAGATTTTAAATAACGCCAATAGTTGTTTTAATTAACATGAACGACCTTTTAAATTAAAAAAGACGCAATTTTTGTAAAAAATATTCAGGAATCTATACCGTTTCAGTATGAAATCATTTTAAATTTAATGAGTTAATAGATCCAATTGATAAAGCTGCAAAACGTTTAAATAAAAAGTTTAAATTGTATATTCAATGAAGATTTTAAATAACGCCAACATACTAGTTTAACTAATTGAAATTATTAATATTAAACAAAGATATTCATTAAAAAAGTTAAATTTCCCGTTAAAATAGTTTATACTCTGTTTGCATTATCGCTTATGCTAAAAATAACCAACGTAAAAACAATAATATAGCGATAAACCAATAATATAATAAAAATAAATGGGATAAATTATTAGAAATAATAGGAGAGGAAAACATGTCGAATGAACTTAATCGCCTTTTGGGTCAACTCGGTGGCGAGTTTAGCCATTTAATAGACGGCTTAGGGGGGGTTAGCCATAACCGCTATACCTTAACCGTTGACGGGCTGACCGCACCGATTTCGGTTTTGCATGTTGACGGTAATGAGCAGTTAAACCAACCTTGGCGTTATGTGATTACCTTTACCAGCCCTGACAAAACCTTATCGCCCGATGCGTTCCTTAATCAAAAATCGACTTTCTTCTTTAATCCTGTTATTAACAAGCCATTAACTTCCGCTATTCGTTCACTAAGCGACTTGCCCGCCGTGACGAATAAACGCACTTTGCATGGGGTCATCACTGAATTTAGCCAGCTCTCAGTCAATAAAGATGAAGCCCATTACCAAGTCGTGTTATCTTCGTGCTTAGCACGGCTGGCCGTGGGGAAAAATAGCGCCCTATTTCAAAATCAAAGTGTGGTCAGCGTGGTTGAAGAAGTGCTACGCAGTCACGGTTTTACCGGCATTGATTACCGGTTAGCGCTCAAAGACAGCTACCCTGAACGGGAGTTTATCACCCAGTGGCAAGAAAGTGACCTAGAATTTATTCAACGCTTATTGGCCGATGTCGGTATCTGGTTTCGTTTTGAAACCCATGCCGAACATGATTGTGATGTGATGGTGTTAAGTGATTATGAACAAGGCTATGCGCAAGTGGCCGATATTGACTATAAACTGCCGAGTGGCATGGCCGATACGGGTGTGGAAAGTGTTTGGGATATCACCTTACATAGCGAAGTGGTACCCGCCTCAGTGACCGTTCAAGACTATAACTACCGTGATGCCCTAGCCGACTTACAGAGCGAAATAAACACCCAACCCAAAGTCCTCACCACCTATGGCAAGGATTACCGTTATGCCGAGCACTATAAAGGCTTAAATAGCAACGGACAAGATAACTCGCAAACGAGTAGCACAAATAACAATGGCGTTGGTAACCATGGTAATCCTAATGGTAGTAACCAGTATAACGATAATCAAAACGATAATCAGATTGAAAGTGGTCAGTGGTATGCCCGTATTCGCCATGAGCAGGCGATTAGCCAGCAAATTATCATTAAAGGTAAGAGTAATCACTATAACCTTGCCCCCGGTCAATGGATTAATATCAACGGCAGCCCGCTGACGAATATTAATGACGGTATCCTTATTTTAAGTGTGCAAGGACAAGGTAACCGTACCGATGCCTATGCACTCACCTTTACCGCCATTCCCTATCAAGCCTTAAAACCCTATCGCCCCGCGCCTATACGCTGGCCACAAGTCAGTGGCACCTTACCCGCACGAGTGACTAGCCCTGATAATGACACCTACGGCTATATTGACACTCACGGGCGCTACCGAGTTAAATTCAACTTTGACTTAAAAGCGTGGAAAAAGGGCACTGAAAGCTTATGGGTACGCTTAGCCAAACCTTATTCGGGTAACACTTATGGTTTTCACTTTCCGTTAATTGATGGCACGGAAGTGGCGATTGCCTTTATGAATGGCAATCCCGATAGGCCGTATATTGCCCATGCCATGCACGACAGCGCCCACCCTGACCATGTGACCACAGTAAACAAACACCGCAATGTCATTCGCACCCCCGCCAATAACAAACTGCGCATGGATGATAAGCGCGGGCAAGAGCATATCAAACTTGCCACCGAATACGGCAAAAGCCAACTTAACTTAGGTCACCTTGTTAACGAAAAAAAAGCACAACGTGGTGAAGGCTTTGAACTGCGCACGGATGAATGGGGGGCGATAAGAGCGGGTAAAGGGCTGTATATAACCAGTGAAGAACAAACACAAGCAAGCCATATACAGCTACAAATGGACAACGCCGTTAAAGAACTAGCGCAAGCTGCTGAAATGGTTAAACGGCTCAATGAACTTGCCGAGGCCGCCAAAGCTGAACTGGCTGATTTACAAACTCAAAAACAGCTATTTGAACAAAGCTTAAAAGAACTAAAACAACCCGGTATACTCACTTACGCACCGGCTGGCATGGCTGATGTCACCCCAAGTTCAATTCAACACACCGCCGGTGAAAACATTATCCAAACAGCACAAAACACCGTTGATATTAGTGCGTTTAAACGCTTTATGGTGACAGCCGGCAACATGATAAGCCTATTTGCCAATAAAATGGGCATAAAGATATTTGCTTCGCAAGGTAATGTCGATATACAGGCTCAAAATGATGAAATGCAATTAAGTTCAAAACAGGATATGAAAATTACCAGTACCGACAGTGAAGTCATTATATCGGCAAATAAAAAACTCACATTAACGTGCGATGGTGCCGCTATTGTGATTGAAAATGGCGGGATAAAAATGCTCGCCCCGGGTGATGTTCAGGTTAAATCGGCGAGCTTTCGTATATTAGGACCTGCAAATTACCAAGCACCAATCCCCAATTTGCCAAAAGGCGATACTTGTTCGGAGTCAGCATAATGGAAAAGCAAATACTCAATCTTTTAGATAATGAAAAAGCACGCAAGCAGTATCGTTATCTACTAATTGATAACTTAGTTTCGCTAAGTTATTTTCATATATTATCGATGGAAAGTTTACAAGAAAATCGAGGGAAAGAAGCTATCCAAATTGTACCAAGGCCAGATTTAATCCACGATCAGCGTCATTGTCCAAAATTAGTTGTGATCGCCAAACCTGATGAACCAATCAATAAAAAATTGGTTCATTTTATCAGTAACCAACTAAAGCAAGAAGGTTCACTGCAAAAACGGTATATCTGTGCCTGCCTAGTCAGTGAAAATCAACCTGATTTATTAAGTCATCAACTAATTAATATCGGTTTAAAGTTAGGTCAACTAATTGGGGTTCGTTTTGTTCCTTTTTATGAGCCGTTTCGCATGTTTTTATTGCAAGAAGGCAATAAAATTTGCCCTGATTGGTTACCTAATTTATTAAACTGCTGTAGCACCTACTGTTTTACCTCATTCAACAATCATTTGCAGATTATTCAATCATTACCTTATACGCCAGAGCCCTTTGATATATTTGTAACAGAAGAAACTAAAAACTTTTTAAAACAATCAGTTAACCTATATCATCTAACAGTGGCTTGGCAAAATATTTGTGAAAATCAAAATAAAAATATGGAAGATGCAGACATATTATTACTCGCTGAATTTTATAACCAAGCGAAACGAGAAGGGTTAGAAGATAGTAACGATCTATTCACTTTCTCATTAGTGCTGATGAGCTATAAAAACCGGTTAGACCCAAAATCGTTAAAAGCCGCGATAGCTAAAGCGATAGATGAACCGGGCACTTTAGCACAACATTTGAGTCAAATAGAACTAAAACAATAATAAAAAAGGAATATATCATGAACAAAATCGACCCTAATATTTTTGAAGAAGCAAAGAATACCTCGGCAATGGCAGATGGTGGATGTGGCACTTGTCAACGAAACGGCATGCCATTTTTTTTAGTTCGCCAATCGGTTATTAATCCGAATGCTTATCACGGTATAGACTGGTCAAAAAACGTACCCGAATTAACCGATAGGCGCCCTAACGTGACATTAACCAAGCATAAATACGCCCTAAGAATGTTACGCAAAGGGTATGTTTATGTACTAATGGAACAAAATGGCAATCGAAAATTATTAGGCTACGAAGTGACCTCGAAAGGAGCATTACGGCATCGATCCATTTACCATATGAAAAAATACGAGATTGAAGATTTAGCTGAAAAATGCACTGAACAGAACCACAATATCCCCGCTATTTTTGCCAATATTGATGTATTAAATGCCACGGTATGGATAGCTTATAGCCGTCGAGCTTGGTCAAAAGATATTGAAGATTATTACCGTTCGCCAGATGCTGATTTAAGACGATTTACCAAAGTAACGATAAACGACAAAACGCGAAACAGTCCTACCGATTTAACCGACGGCCGTAGCTTTGCTTTCAACGATTTACTCGACAAGAATAAAGCACCTTATTTACCTGAGTTTTTCTTTGAGAAAAAAGATTTTAATGTGCGTTTTCCAAGCGCACATGAATTTTATGATTATTCAGATAAAGACAATTTAAAAGCAATTGCAGATATAGCCGCAAAATTTGAAAAGCAGTATCAATGTACAATCGGTTGCATTGTATTAGAAGACACCTTCGGCATAGCCGAAGAGCTTAATGCTCAACGATTGCGGAACTTTGACCCGATTAATAATGCCTTTTTAGAGCACGAACGAGCAATAGAAAAAAAATTAACCGATGCCTATAACGAAAAAATAGCAGATTATACGCCATCGGATAACTGGTTAAATGCGTCTGATGAATTACCAGAACTGTTTCCATATGCGAAAGATTATTTTCAAAGCCTTATAAATCCTAATATTGATGATAATCAAAGTGACACCGCACAATCACAAGCAATAACCATCCCTCTAAAACCCAATACAAATACCCCAAAATATTATCATAAATATTTCACGACTAATCGAGCCTATAAACGTAGGATTGTATCTTGTATTGACGCTTATGAAAAAGGATTAAAGAACTATTTTACGAATCAAGTAGAGCAAGAAAATGAAAAAGACGGTAAATATAATGAAACACAATATAAGGATGTTTATGAACCACCTTGTAAGCAAGGGCAATACGAGCAACAAGAGATGGCTGATTATATAAATAGTATTAACAAATTAAAATCAGAAGGTTGGAAAGAAGTTACCTTAAAGAGTGATGAGAAAGCAGCATTATTAAAACAAAAAAATCAATCTCGACCCCCTTATAACAATTATGTGGATGTACATCGTTTTTCATTAACGAAAGAAGGTGTCATACAATCTAAATTTGATAAAGAATGGGTAAAGCTGTCTGCACGGCTAGATAAGGGTAAACTAGCTGCATTTCGCCAAGAAGATAAAAAACTATTGGATGAAATTGTAAAAGACATCCACGCAATATCAATCGATTATTTAGTGTATGTTACTTGGCTTTTTGGCTCAAAAGATAAACCGTCTAAATATGCCCCAGCAGGACTGACCGATTATAACCAAGTTGAGTTTTGGCGGCGTGAACAAGAAAACGACTACTCTAAAGACCACTTAGGCTATTTTGAAGATATTACCGCCATATTACAAGGTAATATACAAATGGCGAAGCTACCTGAACAGTTTGGCTTATGGGACAGCCTATTACAAGACGAAAATTCCATCTATTTTTATCTATTAAAAGGTCAGGACAATAATCTGTATGAAAGGTTACTCAAACAACGGATTGTTGAAATGGAGCAAAATCAAGGTGTAGCAAACCACCAAACAAATGTAACAAATCTCAACGAAATAGTGGACAAAATTAACGCTATTATGGATCTGCCAATTGATAAAAAAAATACAACCTTATTTGTTGATAAAATGGAAGTATTAATGAATTGGATGACTGCCGGTTTTGCTAATCTACCAAAGAACGCCAAGTTAATTAACGAAGTTTTAATGAAAGACCATAGCATAGAACAGCTTAAAGTTTTTTCGGGCGTTGAGCATAGGCGCATAAGTTTACCGATCAAAATTAAAAACCTACCCAAATTTTATGAAATTTTGATGGAACATTCAGATGTATCATCGGTGAGTATTGATAAAAATTCCAAGCTGTATAAGTTATCAAAAGTATCGGATGCCGATAAGCGTTGGCAATTTGAAAGCAAACTCACTAAAAGCCAGCTTGAAAAAACGGTTCAAATGGAATTTATGGTGGTAGCTGATGATATAGCCTCAATGGATAGCATGATTAATACCTTAAAAAAAGAGGGGAAATTAAAAGAAACCACACTTCCCAAAACTAAAAAGATATTAGGTGCTGAAATCAAACACGCCCACCAATTTGATAGCGAGCTAACCCTAGCGGACCTTGAAACAGCAATGGCAAAAACCAAACAACGAGTCAAGTTAGATTCCACCAAAGGTATTGCAATAAATGGAATAATGATATTTTTGCAAGGGATTTTATACAATCAAAATAGGCAAGTACTCGAAACTCAAGGGCGTGAAATGCGGCAAGAAGTGAAAGAGGAAATCCTTAATGATATGGCTAAGACTTGTGTAATTATGTCGTTAATGTCGGCCGAAGTAATAGCCCACACGATTAATCTAGTTGGTGCATTGCCTAAAATAAATATTTTTACCACTATGATACCAAGTTGTAAGGAGTTTATAAAAGTTACAGGAGGAACGCTAGCACTTATTACAATATTGGACGGGGTCATGGATATTTATAAAGGGTATAATTATGCTAAAAATGGTGATAGTGGTGATGCTAAGCTAGTTATAATTGGAGGAGTTTTAACAACTATATCTGGAATCATATCTTTGTATGGTGCAATATTTTCCGCTACCCTTGTGGTTGCACTTGTAGCTATAGCTATTGCCGTTATTGGCGCAATTTTAGTGTATATAGGCTCAGAAGCCGATCGGTGGTCACCATTGCAAATTTGGTTTAACCGTTGCTATTTTGGTCAACATAAACATCCAGAACAAGGACAACCTTACCCTCTCACCGCGGTTGGCACCAGTGCCGCATTAAATGACTATTTTGCCTATCTTTCAGGTGTTTATTTAGCTTTAAATTATCAATCTTATGATATGGAGTTCTTTTTGGACGATATTCGTAATGATTCAGATGAAAACGCCGCATTAATTTATGCCGGTGGATTGCATGTGCATATTAAATTGCCCAATTTTGATGCGCAAAGCCGTTATACCTGCATGGTCTATCTAACTGATTCTGAAGGACAATCGGCTAAAGTCAAAATTGAGCAAGGTACAGATAAACAATATCTACATGTTACGGTATCACCCAATCAATGTAATCATGACTTAGTACGTTGGGTTGCTTCTAAAGATTATCCTATTGAATCAAATGCAAATGCTACCATGGTGATAGACCAAAAAGTTGCTGAATTAAGGGTAAAAGCCCAAAAAGTGATTGGTATATTACATTACTGGCAAGGTAAAGACGCCAAATCGCCACTACGTGTGGAACATATTATCAACTAAAAAGGAGAACGTAATCATGCCATCCAAATATCAACCGCAAGTTTCCGCATGGCGCGAAGATTTGCATAAAGGAATATATACAACACAATTACATTTAAGTAATAATAAAAAATTACGTTATGCTAATGATGATTATTGTGAATTTTCACGACGGTTCACAGGGATGAATCCTTTTCTTCGTATATTTATGGTTACTATTGTGTTACTTTGTAATTTAGTAACTATATGTGGGTTATCATGGATCATACCAAATACTATTATAGACACTGATGGCAACGCAATCGTTATACCTTGTTGTTTATTATTAATATTTTTAACTTATTTTCTTTTTCTAATGGCTTCGAATATTCTTTTTGCTCCTGAAGATTGCCCAATCCGTTTTAATCGTAAAACAGGTAAGGTTTATATTTATGATCATTGCCTTTTATATTTTGGCTCATTAAGAACGTTTACTTGCTCACCTTTAAAAGCAAAAGAAATTACAGTTAAAGAGTTTAATTGGGCAGATATTCAAGGGTGTATGACA
>NZ_LZGV01000041.1:0-4881 GCF_001690265.1 Gilliamella sp. HK2 | reverse complement strand
ATGGCGCCAAAGTCGATAAAATCACGACCAAAACCACGGGGACAACCAATAACATTATCAACAATTGAGTTATTTTCTGTTTCATGCCTTAATTCCTTATTTAGCTGTGCCTAACAAATGTTGATAAACCTCTAACACGGTACGGTTATCGGGCAATTTAGTTTCTTTAGCATTATAATCACAGCGCATTTTATCCCAACCGGTATAGTCACTTGGCATAGGGGGAATACTTTCGGGAATAATTTGGCTTCTGCCTACAATCGCGCCTTGTTCAAGCTGGTCTTTTTTCGATAACATATGCGAACTTTTAGTGCCAAATGGCGCTTCTGATATATAAAGCCGACCATCTTTGCCTAAAATAAAAGCCTGATCATTAACCACATCATATTGCGGTGAATCATGATTACTTAAATAATTTCCAACATCTAAATGGATACTTCTAAATGAACGCCCCCCATCAATGGAAGTATCTATTGCCGACACATCCGACAATGGGATTGAAAGATAGTTTTTTGCTGGATGCCGATAAGGCTCTGTATATATATCCCAAGAATGAGCGGCTAAAAGGTAATAAACTTGTTCTTTATCATCAATAAAATACGCTTGCCCTTCACATCGATAACCCGTCAATAAAATATAACGGTTTTCATCAAAACGGTACACAATTTGCGAGGGCAGAACAAAGGTAGGCTTTCGTATATTATTAACTGGCGAAAGTGCCAATATCCCCAAGATAAAAAACAGATAACTCACCATTTGCCATCGCTCATGATATTGCTTAATGAGCATAATAATAAATAATGCGCCGCCGATAAGGGTCGATAGTATTGCTAATATCATCGGTTAACTTCTCCTTTCTGTATCTGGCACGGGCAGTGGCCATTGTTGTTCTGGGTTAATATAGAAACCAAAAACTTTACCACCCACAATAACCGCTAGTTGAGCAGCTTGCTTGGCAGCGATTTTCTTTACAACATCGAAGCCACCAACAAGAAAAGCCATTTCATAAACACTTTCAACCCGCTTAAATTCATTTACTACCCCTTTCGGGACTGTCCCCTGTAAAAAGTTCATACTTTTTTTAATTTCTTTCGGTAAAATACCATAGTTTTTATACGTTATTGTGTCTGAGTCTTCATTTTCTGGTGATCGCCAATCGGCAAGATGAATTAATTGTTGCCATGTTCGTCGGTTTTCTTTACTAAAAATATTGACTTCGCCCAACGCAAGATCAAAGGCCATTATATGAGAAGGGACTTGCTCATTTAAGGTAATACCTGAATGATGGGAACTATCTTCAGCTTCCTCTGTCTGTTTTTGGACATATTTATAAACCTTTTGTTTCAGTTCTTCGCCAGACGGAAAACACCATACCTCGAATTTATGCGGATCATCTGTAAAACGAAAATGGGAAAATCCTGGCAACCATTCCGGATGCTCTTTTAATCTGTCGTCAGGCCATGGATAATAATAAGTACTATCAAGTAAATGACTAGAACTACCAAAGCGCTTTTTGGGTCTATCTGGATAATGATAATAAAATTCATATTTAGGATAAGGCTGATACTCGTCAGATTCTTTATAAAGCCTTTCATGTTGATAATATTTATTTTTATCTAAAAACAGATCACTATAATAAATTGCTTTCGCTAATTTTGTTTTCGCACTTTTTCCACATCCGGTATAAATAATTGGTTCGGGAACTCGTTCACCATTAATATTCAACTTTTCTCTAACTCGATATCTCGCATTACTAATCGATCCCGTTTCAGTTGGCGAATAAATACCATATTCTTCATCTTTTTCTAATTGCGTACTAATTTTGTCATCTACTTCATAATAAATAATAATTTTATCTGTAATATTATCGTAATAGCCGTGAACAAAGCTGCCGTTCTCAATGGGGTTATGTTGATTGACTAATGCGATTTCATCTTTGGTTAAATAAATATACATTTTATACATAAAAGAAAAGCTTTCGTTTTCAGGATCATATTTTTTTATAATATCGATCTGTCTATCTTTTAACGCCTTTCTATCAAGGTATTCAGGCACGGCTATTTCAAAGGCACCCTTTGGTCTGAAAAAGATAAATTTAGCGGGATCTTCCCCCACAGCCATACGATGACCAAATGCGCGTTGTTTTAAATTGTCACCACATTGATTAAATACGTGATTAGGTATACCTTGCCAGCCCATGCCCTCAACACTACGAAATGAAACCACTTGATCATTAGGACAAAAGTAGTTATACACTTTGCCAAAGTTATACCGACAATAAAGCGGATTGGTAAAATCATAATCCTGCGTTGAAGGATTGAGCATACCATCTTTAATAGTTTTAGCGGCAACCCCTTTTTCAATTAATGTTTCGGGATCTTTATATTTAATTTTTCTTAAATTTTGACCTTTTTTGATCGCTTGCACAAAATTAATAAAGGTTTGCTTACGGGCCTTGTTTGTTTGCACCCCCATGCCATATTCTTTCGATTGTGATTCTAAAAAAGTGCAATCAAAAGCATACGGTGAGTGGGCAAGTATCACACAATCAGCTGTTAAATAACCTTCCTCAGCTAGCATCATATTCGCTAACATGGTAATAATTGTCCCTTGACTATGCGCCACAATATTGATTGGAGCTTCCTTCAATTTTTCATCTTTTCTAATTTTAATAATTAAATTGGCTAAACGACGAGCGGCAAACGCCATATAGATGCGATGTGGGTTATCATAAGCTTTAGCCCCCTTTGTTGATCCCCATTTGGCAAAAGAACTAGTAAGCCAGGTAAGCCCTGGACCATACATATCGGGGATGCAAGTGGTTGCATCCGAAAAAGGACCACCATTGCGAGTAAAATGGTAATCAATCCAATTACCAAAATGATCATGATTTAATTTTGAAAAACCACAGACTTCAGCCAGTTCTTTAGTCTCTTGTTCAATCCAATAGGCATCATAAGGTAGTTCATCTGGCTTGCCCTTTTCTAATCTAGCTTTATAGGCTTTTTGTTCACTATAGTAAGTATCAACATCGACCGGTCTATATCCCCAAAAAAATGGAATAACAGGCGAATTACCTTTATGTTTTGTTACTTTAGGTTTTAGTGGTGGTTTAATTTTTGCTGTTTCTTCCCACTCGGTTAACATTTGCATTCTGGGTGAAAAGTCGTCATCATCAACTTTAGCCCATTGCCACTTGTTAGGCTTTAAGTCACTGCGTCCTAAACGTTTATTTAATCCCTCACAAATCCCTTTATCTAAATTTGGGAATGCTTCACCAATATCATTCACGCCGTGAATCAAAATCACAATACATGGCAACGGTGCAGACACGCAAACATTTTGGGTTAGCATGGCATCAGTAGAGTTTGAGGGTAAGCCAATTACACCGTCAACCTCGGTGATACAATCATCTGAAGTATGTGTATTAGACATCGGTTAATCCTTAGTTAATATTTCTATTTTCAATTGTTCTAATTCTGTCATTGGTAACATTTGGGTTTCACCATTTTCATCAGTTATCCCGTCTTGTGTGCTGCCATCACTAAAATGAATTCGATAAGGATGGTTTTTTAATACTTGCGATGGTGAACCATTGAAATGTAATTTAAACTTGCGTGAAAAGTCGCCTTTGTTAAATGACGGCGTCACTTCTTTAATACTTTCGGCACCAGAGTAAGAAAGTAAAGCTGTTTTTTGTAAAATGCTAGTTGGCGCAATTAACTCTATCGTGCCATTTTTAATACGAATGCCAGCACCACCACTAAGTAGCAATAACTCTTGTTGAGCGTTGATGGTTACTTTACCGCCACTACTGGTTATAAACATATTTTTTTGTGCAGTGAGTTCTAATTCATCTGACTGTGCTTGAATCTGAACCCTGCCTGATGCGGCAATGAGCTTAATCCCTAATTTATGCGCAAAAATAGAAACCATTTCACCGGCTGCCATTGACAGCTTTTTGAAAATATTAACACTAGCGTTTTTACCAGCAGTAACAATAATATTTTCACTGGCTGAACTTTGAATGCTTTTTGATGAAGTTTGCGCTATGCCTTGATCACCATGAATAACAACCGTTGGTTGCTGTAATTGATTGGTTGCCGATTGCAATGCTTGTTGTTGGCTGATTTCGGCAGGTTCGGCACCGCTTGATTTTCCACACTCAATGAGCGCATAAGAAATATGTAAAGATTTTTCGATTTGTTTTATTGAATCTTGCATTTCAAGCTGTTGGCCGGCGGCTTTTTCTTGCGCTGTGGTGGTAACATAAACTCCTTTACCCGCTCGTATTGCCCCCCACTCATCCGTGCGCAGTTCAAAGCCTTCACCGCGTTGTGCTTTTTTATTATCGACTAAATGCCCTAAATTAAGTTGGCTTTTGCCGTATTCGGTGGCGAGTTTGATATGCTCTTGCCCGCGTTTATCATCCATGCGCAGTTTGTTGTTGGCGGGGGTACGAATGACATTGCGGTGTTTGTTTACCGTAGTCACATGGTCTGGGTGGGCGCTGTCGTGCATGGCATGGGCGATATACGGCCTATCTGGATTACCATTCATAAAGGCAATCGCCACTTCCGTGCCATCAATTAATGGGAAGTGAAAACCATAGGTGTTACCCGAATAAGGTTTGGCTAAGCGTACCCATAAGCTTTCAGTACCCTTTTTCCACGCTTTTAAGTCAAAGTTGAATTTAACTCGGTAGCGCCCGTGAGTGTCAATATAGCCATAGGTGTCATTATCAGGGCTAGTGACCCGTGCGGGTAAGGTGCCACTGACTTGTGGCCAACGTATGGGCGCTGGGCGATAGGGTTTTAAGGCTTGATAGGGAATGGCGGTAAAGGTGAGTGCATAGGCATCAGTACGGTTACCTTGCCCTTG
>NZ_LZGV01000040.1:0-30432 GCF_001690265.1 Gilliamella sp. HK2 | reverse complement strand
GATAAAATTCATGTAATTTCTAATTATATATTATTAAGAAAAATAAAAAGGTTAACAACAAAGCATGGTTATTAACCTTTTGAAAATAGTTACAATTAAGCAAAGATACTTATTATAAGCACAACAATTAATCCAATAATCGAATTAATTAGCTCTAATAGCCCCCATGTTTTTAAAGTATCTTTAATTGATAAATCAAAGTAGCCTTTGAATAGCCAGAAAGACGCATCATTAATGTGAGTTAATGTATTAGAGCCGGCAGCCGTTGCAAGCACAAGTAATGCAGGATTAACTCCATGCATAGTCCCTGTAGCAGAATCAATAACTGCTGCTCCGATAATTCCTGCAGCAGTCATTGCTGAGACAACACCTTGCCCTGTGGCTAAACGAATTAATATAGTAATTAACCATGCCATAATATAAGGAGATATACCTCCAGCTGACATTAATTGACCAATAGTATCACCAATACCTGTATCTATTATAATTTGTTTTAGTGCACCACCAGCACCAATAATTAATACAACCATTGCAATGCCTTTAACTGCATTATCAAAAGAACGCATAATCCATTCCATTGAATGATTAAGTTTTTTTCCAAATAATATAAATGCTGTAATCATGGCGATAAACATCGCAATTTGAGATGATCCGAGAAAATTAAGAATAGAATAGGCGATCGTTTTCTTATCTAACCATATATTTGCGATTGTTGTTGCAATCATAATATAAGCAGGAATCAAAGGAACAGAAATTGATGTAAAAAACGATGGAAGATTATTTTCATCTATGGGATTTTCAGATTGTAAAAATTCAGGTGTCGGTCTTTCTAAATTACCTAAAAATTTAGGAAGAATCAGACCTGCACAAATTACAGATGGAATAGCAACAATCAATCCATAAATATAAACCATTCCCATATCCGCACCATAGGCATCAACTAGTGCAACTGGTCCTGGTTGTGGTGGAAACAACGAATGAGCAGTAGTTGCCGCAGCGACACCTGGAATAGCCAATTTTAAAAATGGAATTTTAGCTTCTTTAGCTAAAGCAATTACTAATGGAGCCAATATGATAAATGCTGCTTCATAGAACATCGCTAGGCCAAATATAAGCCCCATGATAATAATAGCTAATTTTACATATTTTATGCCTAGCTGTTTTAATAGTGTTTGTGCAATTTGATGAGCAGCACCAGAATCAACCATTAATTTTCCAATAACAGCACCAAATACAACAATAATAGCAAGCTCACCAAGCGTATGCCCAAATCCTAACTTGATTGTTTTAAGAATGCTTAGTAAATCCATTTTAGCCATCAATCCTACAAATATTGCAGCAGCTAATAATGCAATCATTGAGTTGATTTTAAAACGAATATTTAAAAGTAACATTAATCCTATGCCAAGAATAACCCAAAGAATATTTAGAAACTCCATAAATCATAACCCCTATTTAAATTTTATTGTTATTGGTGAAACACTAATTTGACAAAAAATAATTATTAATAATTTACTTAGTACTAAATCTTATGATTGATAGGTAATATTTAGTAACTTAGTCTTTAAACTTTGTATTTTTAAAAAGATCTGAACCAAATTGAGGTAAAACTGAGATCACTAGTTCGCCGATATCTCTATGTAATTTTAAAGTTTAATGACAGTACTTATTTTATTGGTTAGACATATTTCCATTTATAAAATTAATTTGCACTATTGTTTGGATTAGATTGTGATCTGGATCACTATAATTGGTTTAGTTTGTGTCGTATTGATAATATAAATAATGTGTCGTTAATAGTTGGTATTCTAGTTTCATGACATAATTAACAATGAAAAATATTAAATATTCTGCTAAATGGGATAACTAGCGTATAATTTATTGCGCTAATTAATATAGTTACTAAAAAAGGGCAATAAAATGCAATCATCTAGTCGTCTTTATCAAGCAATTGGTAATGAGCTAAAGTTTTTGTTGAAAAATGGCACATATAAAATTGGCGATCGATTACCACCAGAAAGAGATATTGCTGAAACATTTAGTGTAAGTCGCACAGTAGTGCGTGAAGCATTAATCATGCTAGAACTTGAGAATTTGATTACAGTAAAAAAAGGATCTGGTGTTTATGTAATTGGTTTACCTGATGCAACGTTATCTGAGCAGAATAAACAAATAGAAGAAAATGATTTTGGACCATTTGAATTATTACAAGCAAGGCAATTAATTGAGAGTAATATTGCAGCATTTGCAGCATCTCAAATAGTGAAAGCTGATGTAGTAAAGCTTAGAGCTATTTTGGAGCAAGAGCGACAAATTTTACAAAATAACATACTTGATGATTATAGTGCAGATGAAATGTTTCATATTACAATTGCAAAAGCAACGAAAAACGCTGTATTAGAAGATTTACTCAACGATCTATGGAAAAAACGGAATGCGAGTAAAATGTGGGATCAACTTCATAATCGTATTACCGATAATAGTTACCGAAAAAAATGGCTTGATGATCACGAAAAAATTTTGCAAGCATTGCAAGTTAAAGATGCAAAAGCAGCACGGCAAGCTATGTGGCAGCATTTAGAAAATGTTAAACAAACATTAATGACGGTGTCAGATAGTGAAGATCCTAATTTTGATGGCTATTTATTTGACTCTATTCCAGTTACCATTGTTAACCAATAGTAAATATCATTATAGTACGTAGATTTTCTTTTTAGACAGTTGACTAAAATTTAGAATTAAAAAGCATTAGCAAAAAAGCAATAAAAAATTGACAAAAACTGACAAATAAAGTCGAAAGCATTGTATTTGTCAGTTAAGAGTAATAAACGATCATTGATTGGCCTTTAATTAGGATATACTATGCTAACTTTTATTTTCTCTAATAAATGTCCATAAAACAACAGCGCCTATCACATCAAAAAAAGCTAACGCGATAAAAAATGGGCCATAACCAATAACACTTACAAAGGCTCCAATAAATAAATTAAAAATCATCTGTCCTGACCATGCATATGCACCTTGTCATACTATCACAAATTGCCCAGTCGCTTTTTCCTGTATTTAATAATCGATCTATAAACAAAGCTTGATGAGCTCGGTGAAAAGCACCAAAACCCAAATGAACAATTCTAGATGCTATCGCTTTCCTATCATATATTGGATGTTTTTTTATAAATTGAGGTAAAGTCGAAATTTTTAGCATATTTATATCACCATTTAGTTTTAAGTTTAATGACAGCATTTATTTATTGGCTAGACATATTTTCATTTATAAAATTAAATTCCACCACTATTTTGATGGAATTGTGATCAATGCCACTATGTTGAGTTTATTTTTATTTAATATTGACAATAGAAATACTCTAATATTAATATTGGTGTGCCAATTTGATGGTGTGTTTAATAAGGTTAAAATATTAATATAGCCTGATTAAATGCCATAATTAATAATATTTAGAAATTAAGGGAGCATCTAGCTATCTACCTTTTACGAACCAAGCAGATTAAATACAAGTTACAAAAAGTGGTCTAATAACTGCAAGAAAATGTTATAAACATTACAAATAAAAGATGCAAAAGCTATACACCAGTTTTTGTGGCAATATGGAAAATATAAAAAACAAACAATAGCTATTTGAAATAGTGAAAAACTAAGCTTTGATGATTACTTATTTGATGCTATTTCAGCTTCATTGTTAGCTAGTAATAAATAAACATCTCAATATTGTTTTTGTATTTTTTCTTTAAATAAGTTAAGTAAAAATTACTGAGGAGATTTAAATGGAACAAACAATGCGTTGGTTTGGTCCAAGTGATCCAGTATCACTAGATGACATAAAACAATCAGGAGCAACTGGAATTGTAACAGCACTTCACCATATCCCAAATGGTGAAATTTGGACAATTGAAGAGATCGAAAAAAGAAAAAAAATCATTGAAAATAAAGGGCTTGTTTGGTCAGTGGTTGAAAGTATACCCGTTCATGAAGACATTAAAACTCATAGTGGTGACGTCGAAAAATATATTGCTAATTATCAACAATCTATTCGGAATTTAGCTACGTGTGGTATTGATACTGTTTGTTATAATTTTATGCCCGTTTTAGATTGGACCCGTACAGATCTTGCATACGAGTTACCTGATGGCTCAAAGGCCTTGCGTTTTGACCAAGTGGCATTTGCAGCATTCGATATCTATATACTACAAAGACCTAATGCAGAAAAAGATTACTCAAAAGAAGATACTGTTTTAGCTAAATCTTATTTTGAAAAAATGACTCAAGCCGATAAAGATAAACTTATTGCAAACATCATTGCCGGTTTACCTGGCGCAGAAGAAGGCTATTCACTTGATCAGTTTAGGGTGCATCTTGCAACTTATGATGGGATTGATAAAGTTAAGTTACGTGAAAATTATGCCTTTTTTTTAAAAGCTATTGTACCCGTTGCAGAAGAAGTTGGTATTGTCTTAACTGTTCACCCTGATGATCCCCCTCGCCCAATTTTAGGATTACCGCGAATAGTATCAACAATTGAAGATATGCAGTGGATAAAAGAAACTGTTGACAGCATACATAATGGTTTTTGTTTTTGCACAGGTTCTTATGGAGTTCGTAGTGATAATGATTTAGCAACAATGGCTGAAAAATTTGCTGACCGTGTTCATTTTATTCATTTACGAGCTACTGTTCGTGAAGATAACCCCCTATCTTTTCATGAAGGCGATCATTTAGCTGGTGACGTAGACATGTATTCGGTAATGAAGGCACTTATAACAGAAGAGCAACGTCGTAAAAAAGCGGGAATTAAACGATCTATTCCTGTTCGCCCAGATCACGGGCATCAAATGTTGGATGATCTGAAGAAAAAAACAAATCCTGGGTATTCAGCGATAGGTCGTTTACGTGGTTTAGCTGAAATTCGAGGTGTTGAGTATGCAATACTACGAACTTTTTTTAATTAATAAATGCGTAAATCCTAACAATTTCGATGCCCTTTTAAGGGCATTTTTTATTTTATATAAAAATAATAATTGATTTGAAAAATGAATAAGAGTTATTGATAATCTTCAATTAAATCATAAAATATTATAAGAGCATTTAACAATAATAGATTAGCATTCCGATAAAAATAGTATCGTAATACATAAAATGCTATTAAAGCATAACTATTTTGACATTCTATCCCTTTAAGCGTTATATTAATTATGATATTTTCTACATCTATATCATTAAGCAGTTTTTTATAAGCAGTTTAAAATTAAGAGGTGTAATATGGGTATCTTAAATAATATTTTTTCTAAAGTGTTTCCTAGTGCTCAAGCAACAGTAGATCATGCTGTTGAGGCAGTAAAAGATAAAGTCGGAGATATTACTGGCTCGGTTAAAGATACAGTATCAAAAGGTACTGAACAGGTTAAGGAAAAGACAGAGCAGAGCACATCAGCATCAAATGTTGATGTTACGTCTATTCTTGATAATTTAGCTAAAAAACATCCTGAAGCGCTTAACTGGAAAACATCTATTGTTGACTTGTTGAAATTGTTAGGCATAGATAGTAGTTTAGATGCGCGTAAAAAATTGGCGCAAGAGCTGAATTATACCGGTAGCACTGATGATACAGCAGCAATGAATACTTGGTTAATTAAAGAAGTTATGAAGAAAATTGCAGAGAAAGGCGGCAATATTACTCATTTATTTTCTTGATTTTCCTATCTTAAAATAATAGCAATCCACCCAATATTGGGTGGATATTTTTATAATAGCCAATTAGCTATTGTACCCTTTCGCGCTAAATCAACAAATTGCCTTAAAAGCGTGTAATTGGTTCATTGCAGCATCAATCCCCTGAGATAATATAATATCAGTACAGCGCACTGATTCATCAATAGCTTGATCAATTAACGCCTGCTCTGGTTTAGATGGGGGGGTAAGAACGTAACCGACAACTTTATTCTTATCGCCTGGGTGACCAATACCAATTCTTAATCGATAGAAATTTAAATTATTACCCAATTTACTAGCGATATCTTTCAGCCCATTATGCCCACCATGACTACCACCAAATTTAAGTTTAGCAATACCAGGATTCAGATCCAGTTCATCATGTACAACTAATATTTCTTCTGGGGTTATTTGGTAAAATTTTGCCATAGCTTGCACCGCTTTACCACTTAGGTTCATGAATGTAGTTGGTACTAACAAACGCAGATCATGATTAGAAATATTGACTCGTGATGTGTAGCCAAAAAATTTTGGCTCGTTTTTTAATGATTGATTATAACGCTGAACCAATTGCTCAATAAACCACGCACCAGCATTATGCCTTGTTGCAGTATATTCATTTCCTGGATTGGCTAGCCCTACAATCAGTTTTATCGTTGTCATAATGTTTATTATTTGTTGGTTTTCTTGTGAAAAAAGCCCCAAATGGGGCATTTTAATTAATGGTAAAATAGATTATTGATGGAACATAGCTGAAATTGATTCTTCGTTACTGATCCGACGAATTGCTTCAGCAAGCATACCTGATAGTGTTAACTGGCGAACATTTTTCAGTGCTTTTACTTCAGCTGTTAGTGGAATCGTGTCACAAACAACAATTTCATCAATAGCACTGTTTTTAATGTTACTTACTGCTTTTCCTGAAAAAATTGGGTGTGTTGCATAGGCAAACACTCTTTTGGCACCCCGCGCTTTTAAAGCATCGGCTGCTTTACAAAGTGTTCCTGCTGTATCAATCATATCATCCACTAAGATACAGTCTCTATCCGCAACATCACCAATGATATTCATCACTTCAGCTTCATTTGCACGCTGACGACGCTTATCAATAATTGCCATATCAGTATCATTAAGGAGTTTTGCAATAGCTCGAGCTCGAACAACACCGCCAATATCAGGTGAAACTACGATTGGACGCTCAAACTCACGCTGCAACATATCTTCTAAAATAACAGGGCTACCAAATACGTTATCGACAGGTACATCAAAAAAACCCTGAATTTGTTCTGCATGAAGATCAACGGTTAAAACCCTATCAACACCAACAGTGGATAAAAAATCAGCAACGACTTTAGCGGTAATAGGTACACGAGCCGAACGAACTCGGCGATCTTGTCTTGCATAACCAAAATAAGGAATAACAGCAGTAATACGACCCGCTGATGCACGTCGCATAGCGTCGATCATGACCAGTAATTCCATTAAATTGTCATTGGTAGGAGCACAAGTTGATTGAATAATAAAAACATCTTCACCACGGACATTTTCATTGATTTGGACATTAACTTCACCATCACTAAAACGGCTTACCACAATGTCACCAAGTGAAGTATAAAGGCGATTAGCTATACGCTTTGCTAGTTCGGGTGTGGCATTACCAGCAAAAAGCTTCATATCAGGCACGAGAAATCCTCAAGCATGTATTGATGATTACTTAATTGTAATCGGTTAAATCGGGGCTATAATTATATAATCATTTATCTATCATGCTCAACCACAATATAAAAATATTTAATAAGTTTTTATAAATCATTCATTAAAAAATCCAACTGTAAGATACTTTTGCTGTGAGGAAAAAATCGAGTAAACTAGCAAGCAAACTATCAATTAGCTTTAATAAATTTCATAACCTAAGTAGATACTGTGATGAACGAACAATTAAACTCAGATAACGAAAATATCAAATCTAAAAGAACCATTCGTAGTTTTGTTTTACGACAAGGTCGTTTAACGAAAGGGCAAGAACAAGCACTAAACAATTTATGGCCTGTTTTTGGAATTGAGTATGATGCAAATTCACCCATTTATTTTGCTACTGGCAAACCAACCGTTTTGGAAATTGGATTTGGTATGGGGGCTTCGTTAATTGAAATGGCTAAAAATGCACCTAATAAAAACTTTTTAGGCATTGAAGTGCACAAGCCTGGGGTGGGGGCTTGTTTAATGGCTATTGAAGAAAACCAATTATCGAACTTAAAAGTGATGTGCCATGACGCTGTTGAAGTATTAGAAAATATGATCCCTAATCATTCACTAGATAAAGTGCAAATCTTTTTCCCTGATCCATGGCATAAAGCAAGGCATAACAAACGTCGTATTATTCAGCCTAAATTTGTACAATTAATTCGCCAAAAATTAAAATTGGGCGGTATTTTGCACTTAGCAACGGATTGGCAACATTATGCAGAACATATGTTAGATGTTTTAAATCAGGCAGAAGGTTTTGAAAACTTATCGCCAAGTAGCAACTACATTCCAAGACCTGATGATAGACCGATTACTAAATTCGAAAAACGAGGCCAGAATTTAGGTCACGGCGTTTGGGATCTCCAATTTGTAAACAAATAATTATGTAAAGGAGCTACTATGCAAAATGAAACGATCAATCTACTTTGTCAGCATCGCTCTATTCGTGCTTATAAATCAATAGATTTAACTCAAGAGCAAATAATGTCAATTGTTAGATCAGCTCAGTCGGCTTCTAGCTCTAATTTTATTCAATGTTCGACAATTATTCGTATTACTGACCCCAATAAGCGTGAAAAACTAGCTTATTATGCTGGTGGCCAAAAATATGTTAACCAAGCCCCTGAATTTTGGGTGTTTTGTGCCGATTTTAATCGGCATTATCAAATTGATCCACAACTAAGCCTAGGGAAAGCTGAGCAGCTATTATTGGGCTGTATTGATACTGCTATTATGGCACAAAATGCAGTGATTGCTGCTGAATCCTTAGGATTAGGCGCTGTATACATTGGCGGATTGCGCAACAGCCTTGATAAAGTTACTCAATTACTTGACTTGCCCAAATACGTCCTTCCACTTTTTGGACTTTGCCTTGGCTATCCAGATGATAATCCAGAAATAAAACCAAGATTACCACAAGATCTAGTCTTTTTTGAGAACCATTATCGCCCCATTGATAGGGAAATTTTGGCAAAATATGATGTTCAAATGGATGATTACTATAAAACTCGTAGTACTAATCAAAAAGCTGGCGGTTGGAGCAATAAAATTGTGAATACAATAAACAACGAGCAACGCGATTTTGTTTTAAATTATTTGCATAAACAAGGATGGATCGTCAAATGAATAATAATCATTATCAGCTAGATAAAGTCGTTATAATTAGTCGCCACGGTATTCGTACTCCATTACACAATACTTTACAGTTTTTAGAAAAAGCAACGCCTTTTAAATGGCCAAAATGGAACCATCCATATGGTTATTTAACAACACGAGGTGGCGTGTTAGAAGCCTATTTTGGCCACTATTTATCAACTTGGCTTGAAAAACACAATATAAAATTATCAAAAACCGATACCAAATTATTTGTGTATGCTAACAGCCTGCAAAGAACAGTTGCAACCGCTCAATTCCTGGCAATTGGCGCCTTTGCTGGGTATGATATTCCTATTCATCACAAATATTCTATTGAAAATATGGATCCTATTTTCGATCCTAGTTTGCGAGATGATTCGCCAGAATTTAAATATGCAGTATTGCATGATATTAAAGAAGCCAACAAAGCCACCAACATCTTTGAAAATCTAGCACCTGCTTATCAAATCCTTTCCGATATTTTAGATTATAAACATTCAAAATTATATGCCGAATATCAATGTAATTTAGCTAAAATCCCATCACAACTCTATTTCAAAAAACATGAAGAACCAGCGCTACTTGGGCCTCTTGCAATAGGAACTTCGGCCGTTGATGCGTTTTTATTACAATACTATTCAGCCTTTCCCAAAGAACAAATTGCATGGGGAAGACTAACTAGCCAAGAACAGTGGCAACAAATTATCGCTATTCGTAATCAATATATTCGTTTAGTTTTCCAATCTAAAACGCTTGCTAAACATTCTGCTACGCTCATTATTAATATGATAAGTGATCTAATACAACGAGATAATAAAGTAAACCTACTTGTTGGCCATGATAGCACTATTGCCGCATTACTTGGTGCATTAGACTTTAAAAGCTATCAACTACCAAATCAATTTGAAACAACGCCTATTGGTGGTAAGGTCACTTTACAGCGTTTTCGTCACCTACCTACAGATAAATACTTTTTTAATGCCGAATATATTTATCAAAGCTTTGAACAACTACATAGCGGGCAAGCGCTTGATGCCAATAATCCACCACAACATTATCAACTACATTTGAACAATGCTTCTGTTAATAGTGATGGTTATTACGATTGGTTAGACTTTGAAAAACGAATGAAACCTTTTATAACAAAATAATGCACGATTCAATTATCCGACTAACACCATAAATAGCTAATAATTATAAAAGTTAGGCTAATTTTATTTAGCAAAAGGTTAATTATCAAAACGTTTCAGGTAGAATTACATTTAAGTATAAATATTTATTGTTGGGCTTACTTGAATATTAGGCAGGTATAATATTCAAGTGAGCTAAATTAGCACAATAATATAATTTATTTCAAAACCAATTGCCATCTAGCAATTCCAACCAATTATTTTAATCTTATTTTTCTAAATTCTAAACATAAATCTAGATGGGTAAAGTTATATAAAATACAAAATAAAATTAGTAATGAAATACAATCGATTTTACCAAGTGTTATCCCGATCACTTTTTCCTCGTTCATTCCATTATTTGCCCTTTTTTTTGACTTTTAATTAGCCTAATTTTGTGTAAATCAGGGTTAACAAAACATCTTCTTTGGATTGTCATACAGCTTTCTGTGTTGTTTGCCTCATTTTTATCTTTGTTTTAGGATCGTTGCTTCAATTTAATGTAACCTTAGGTGCAATTGCTAGTAGGTTTTGTTTTGCAAAACAACTATATGTTATGTTTATATAGGTTTTATGTATGTTAAAATAGGATTTGAAAGATCATACCTAGTTTTTGGTTTTATCGCATTTAGTTTTACGCGAATATCTTCTTTCACACTATCAGTCCGTGGTCCATGGGATCTATGGAAGCAGAAAAACAGCGAACAATCTGAGCTCTGACAGATACTCTCTGTAATAATTACATTAGATTAGGGTATATTATGAAAATATTAGTTACTGGTGGATGCGGATATATAGGAAGCCATACGTGTGTCCAACTTATTAAATCCGGTTATACACCAATTATTATTGATAATTTGTTCAACAGTAAAGTATCAGTATTAGATAGAATACAAAAAATCACAGGTCAATCGGTCGATTTTTATCAAGGTGATGTGTGTGATGAAAAATTATTAGCTAAGATCTTTACAGAACATGATATCAAAGCAGTGATTCATTTTGCTGGGCTAAAAGCAGTTGGTGAATCAGTACACAAACCTCTCGAATATTATGAAAATAACGTTTACGGCAGTATCACTCTAATGAAAGCAATGCGAAAGGCAGGTGTTAAGCAGCTAGTGTTTAGCTCGTCGGCCACCGTCTATGGCGAACTCGCCCCTGTACCTTATGTTGAAACCTTGCCACAAGGGCTACCGACTAGCCCATATGGCAAAAGTAAATTAATGGTAGAACAATGTATCATGGATTTAGCTGTTGCCGAATCTGATTGGTCACTGACTATACTACGGTACTTTAATCCTGTTGGGGCCCATTCAAGTGGATTGATGGGCGAAGATCCTCTAGGCATTCCTAATAATCTTATGCCATATATTACTCAGGTTGCTGTAGGTAAGCGAGAATCATTAGCTGTTTTTGGTAATGATTACCCAACAACAGATGGGACTTGTATTCGTGATTTTATACATGTCGTTGATTTAGCTGATGGACATATTGCTGCACTAAAAGCCGATCACAACAAAGCTGGTGTTCATATTTATAATTTGGGTTCTGGTATTGGTTACAGCGTATTACAAGTGATCAAAGCTTTTGAAAAAGTATCAGGAAAAGCGCTTAACTGGCACTTTGCGCCAAGGCGATCTGGCGATTTACCCGCATTTTGGGCTGATGTCAAAAAAGCAGAACATAAATTAGGTTGGAAAACCAAATTAACACTAGATGACATGGTAAAAGACTCGTGGAATTGGCAATCAAATAACCCTCAAGGCTATCCTGATTAAGTTGTATGGCATCGATAAAATAAGCAAAATTAAAATAGAAGTAAAAATAGCTAATTTAATCCGATTGCTCACCCTTTGTCGCTATAATTTATTAATCAACCAATAGGTGCGCGTTTCGCCACATAGAGTGAAACGCCCTTGGTCAATGCAACAAGAAACATTTACTCAAGAATAAAATCCTAGTTATTATTCAACTTGTTTTTTGTACCTTAGATGGCGCCAAGTTAGCATTAATTGGTCAAGATGCCGAAAACCAATTGTGGCATAATAGTTCAATTAATATCTGCACTTGAACAAAGTCAACATGCATTACTGATCGATTGCCGATCATTAAAAGCTAAACTTGTTTCTATTCCTAGAGATTTTTCTGTGATTATCATTAATTCAAATATCAAACGAAGTTTAATTAACAATGAATATAATGTTCGATGTACACTATGTGAGGTAGCAGTCAAAGCCCTTAAAGTAAAATAACTAAGAGATGCTTCATTAACCGAATCACAATATATTTAAAACTTGCTTGCTCCCATTGTATTCAAACGGTCTCATTATGTAATCACTGAAAACGAACGCACGCTAAAAGTGACGCAAGCTTTAGTGGTAATTATAAATTATTATCAATACTTACGATCAATAGCCACAACTTAACGCGTGATGATTATTGAAATAATTCACGGCGTAATTGGTAAACTAGATGGTGTACGGATGGTTAGTGGTAGCTTTGGCGGATATGTTGTGGTATTAGTGCCAAAAGATAAAGTCAATGCGGTTAGAGCGGTTGTTAGCGATAATTAAGCTAACAAATTGGTATTAAAGAAGGTTTTTACAACTGTAAATAAAGTGAATGGAGTAGTGCGATATTCTTATAAAACAAATTATTACACTTTTAAATAGGCAAGCAATTCATATCAAATTTCCAAACTGAGGAGGTGACATGGTTTTCTTGTATATTATCTGTTAACGAGAAAAATTGCGAAGCCTTACTTGAATGCCAATCACTAGAACAATACCAACAATAAGATGCCTATTTAGGTGTTACAATTGATATTAACAATAAACATTATCTAATTAGCACTAACCAATGTGCCAATCTGTTATATGGTGGAAAATTAGGTTTTGACAAAAAACGATAGCAAATTTAAGCCCAATTCGAGCAACAGGTAACATTTTGATTAATTTCTCCTGATAAAGAGTAGGGTGGCTGGCTAGCTGAGTGTAAAAGTCACTTATATACTTGCCGATTATAACAAAGTTATTATTGCGTTCCACGCAATCTCAACAAAAGCCACATCAGTTAATTTAACTAATTATGCTTATTTTAATCTTAATGGAGAAACAAGTTAGAATATCCTTAATCACAGTTTAAAAGCAAATGTCAATTATGCTCTACCTGTGGTGCTAACGTCATTCACAATAATTATTTGGTGAAAACCATCAAGTACGATATGGGTTTGTAATAACCCGAACTTTTATTTAGGCAAACTACATGAAAGATGAAAGCCTTGAGCGGTAAATAAATGGCGGTTATGGGCATATTTACTTATTAGATAAAACACTGACTACTCAACTCAACTTATTTTACTTGCGCAAAAAGTAATAATGAATGTAATAACAACTCAACCTTCATTACAAATATATACAGGTTGTTTTTTCAGAATAAGCCAAACTGATACAATGGTAAATATGGGAATTTTGCAGGTGTAGCACTAGAAGCACTGTTTTTACCTGATAGTTCTCGTCATATTGAATGGTCACAACCAAGTAGGCTTTTACAGACTTAACAAATTCATGATCACCTAACGACTTAATTTGTATAAATTAAATCATTTGACTCATTTATGGACATATATTGATAGAAACTAGCTTTTTTCTGTAAGTATTCCCCCGTATCTGTAAATTGAATAAAAGAATTTGTATGTTTAAACTAACAATCCTAATCAAAATTGGGTATGATACGGTTATCATACCCAATGGATAAATATAAAATATGACAAGCAAAGCCTTAACAGCTATTTTTCCGGGCACTTTTGACCCTATCACCAATGGTCATATTGACCTTGTGACACGAGCCTCGCTACTATTTCCTCGATTAATCGTTGCTATTGCTGAAAATCCTAATAAACAAACACTGTTTACTCTAGAAGAACGGGTAAATTTAGCATCAACTTCGGTCGAGCACTTGCTTAATGTCGAAGTGATAGGATTTGATAATTTAATGGCAAATTTTGCTCAAACTCATAATGCTACAGTCATTGTTCGTGGAGTCCGAACAACACACGATTTTGAATACGAAAGGCAACTTGCTGAAATGAATCGTGCGTTAAAATCCGATTTAGACACCATTTTTTTAATGCCATCAATTGCGATGGGGTTTATTTCATCAACAATCGTGAAAGATGTCGCCTATCATGGTGGTAATATCACAAATTTAGTGCCAAAGCATGTCAAAACAGAATTACTCAAACGCTTAATATAAATTAAAAAAACGTCTATGGCTAATTTTTATACCCAACAGAAAAAAAAACTTACTAAACAAAAATTGACAGTAACAATTGCATCCTTAGATGCTTTTGGGCAAGGAGTTGCTAGTTATAAAGGTAAAACAGTTTTTGTTAAATCAGCTTTGCCTGATGAAACCGTTGATATTGAACTGACTGAAGACAAAAAAAATTATGCTAAAGCCAAAGTCATTAGATATCATAATCAAAGCCAAAATCGCGTTAAACCACAATGTCAATATTATCAGCAATGTGGTGGTTGTGAATTGCAACATATTGCACCTCATTTGCAACAACAAGCAAAATATAATGCATTAATTAACCTGCTACAAAAAGAAACGGGACAATCTTTAGCAAATATTACTCAAAATTCCCCCATAATTATTGCCGATCAGCCTTACCATTATCGGCGGCGAGCAAGGCTTTCAATTAATATAGTTAAAGGCGAATTAGTTATTGGATTTCGCCAAGCTGAGTCAAACAAAATAATTAATATTAAACGTTGTCCCATATTAGTTAATGAATTAGATACACTGCTAATACCATTGCAAAGTATATTTAGCAATTTTAAACAGAAAAAAGCACTTGGTCATATTGAATTAATTTCAGTCGACAGTGGTATTATTATTGTTTTAAGGCATACTATGCCTTTACTTGAGTATGATGCTAACTTATTGAAAGAGTTCGCAGAAAATTACAACCTTTCACTTTATTTTCATGGTAAAGATTTAGTACATATTACAGGTAATACAGAGCATTTTTATTTAATTAATCATTTAAAATTAACTTTTAGCCCTCTAGATTTTATCCAAGTAAATTGTAAAATAAATCAAAAAATGATCAATCAAGCACTTGATTGGTTAACATTACAACCAACTGACCAAGTCTTAGATCTCTTTTGTGGTATGGGTAATTTTTCATTACCTATAGCAACATTAAGTAAAACAGTAACAGGTATTGAAGGTATTGATGCACTGGTTGAAAAAGCAAAATTTAACACTATATTAAATAGTAATAGGATTTGTGCTGAAACCAATTTTTTAGCTAGCAACTTAGACGATACTCAACAATTTTCGATATGGAGCCAATCACAATTTAACAAGGTATTATTAGATCCAGCAAGAGCGGGGGCATTAAATGCAGTAATAGAAATTGCAAAATTAGCTCCATCTAAAATTGTTTATATATCATGTAACCCTGCTACTCTAGCTCGCGATAGCAAACAACTTATAGATGCAGGATACAAAATTGCTCAAGTTGCTATTTTAGATATGTTTCCACAAACCAAACATATTGAATCAATGTTGTTGTTAATAAAATCAGGAACATAATTTATGGTAACTATCAGAGGCGCGCACCAACATCGAGAAGAACATTATTCGCTTGCTCAATTTGAAGTTGAGCAATGGGCAAAACAAGAACTATTATTAGCTAACCCAGCATCTTATAAAAAGTTTAGAGAAGTTTGGGATTTTTGTTTTGAAAACAGCGCTGGAGCCTCTGAGCAATTTTTCTGTTTCCAAAATGCTATCGAAATGGTTGAGATCCTATCGACTCTAAATATGGACATCAATAGTTTATGTGCTGCTTTATTGCTTCCTTTTGTTGATGCCAAAATTATTCGCCGTGAGGATATCCCTGAAGATTTTGATCGTGAAATTTCTCACATCATCTCTAACATTGTTAAAATGAAAGAAATTCGTCAATTGCGTGCAATCCGCAACGGTAGTGCCACAACAGAACAAATTGATAGTATTCGTCGCATGCTATTGGCGATGGTTAATGATTTCCGAAGTGTAGTCATCAAATTGGCTGAGCGTATTACCTATTTACGTAATTTAATCAAATCTCCCCAAGAAGAACAAGTTTTGGTAGCTAAAGAGTGTTTTAATATTTATGCACCATTAGCCAATCGCTTAGGAATAGGGCAATTAAAATGGGAGTTAGAAGATTTCTGTTTCCGCTATTTATTCCCAGACGAGTATCGGCTTATTGCTAAAAAATTGCAAGAAAAGCGATTAGATCGTGAATTATATATCCATCAATTTGTTAAACATCTACAAAAACTGATGAACAAAGATCATATTCGCGCAGAGGTTTATGGTCGTCCTAAACATATTTATAGTATATGGCGGAAAATGGAACGTAAACATCTTGAATTCGAAGATCTATATGATATCCGAGCTGTGCGTATTATCTGCGATCGAATTGAAGATTGTTATAATGCCTTAGGCATCGTCCACAGCCATTACAAACATATCGCTAAAGAATTTGATGATTATGTTGCTAATCCCAAACCAAATGGTTATCAATCAATTCATACTGTCGTTTATGGCCCACAAGATAGGGCCATTGAAATTCAAATCCGTACTGAACAAATGCACAACGATGCAGAACTAGGCGTTGCTGCTCATTGGAAGTATAAAGAAGGTAGTACCGACAAAATGACAGCTTATGACCAGCGAATTTCTTGGTTAAGAAAATTATTAACATGGCAACAAGAAATGTCTGAACGTGGCGAAATTCAAGAAGCCGTTCGTAGTCAGATTTTTGATGACCGGGTTTATGTTTTTACACCGAAAGGCGATGTTGTCGACTTGCCAGCACGATCCACACCACTTGATTTTGCTTATCATATACATAGTGATGTAGGCCATCGTTGTATCGGTGCCAAAGTTGGTGGTCGAATTGTGCCTTTTACCTATAATTTAAAAATGGGCGATCAAGTTGAAGTTATCACTCAAAAACAACCTAACCCAAGCCGTGATTGGCTAAATTCTAATACAGGATTTGTTAACAGTAGCCGAGCAAGAGCCAAAATTCAAGCATGGTTTAAAAAACAAGATCGTGATAAAAATATTGTTGCTGGTGAACAAATACTAGCAAATGAACTTGAACCGCTAAATATTAGTTTAAAAAGTGTCGAAAAAATCTTAATCAATAAATATAATGCTCACTCTTTTGAAGAGGTATTAGCAGGTATTGGTAGTGGTGATGTAAAAATAAATCAATTAGTCAATTTCATCAATGCACAATTTAACAAACCAACAGCGAAAGAAGAAGACGAAGCAGCATTAAAACAGATTGCCCAAAAATTTAATGCACAAACAAAAAATACTAATAAAGCTAGTAATAAAAAAGGCGGTGCAATTATTATTGAAGGTGTGGGTAACCTAATGTATACCATTGCAAACTGTTGTCGCCCCATTCCTAACGATCCAATTACAGGCTTTGTTACTCAAGGACGCGGGATCTCAATTCATCGGGCTGATTGCGAGCAATTACAAGAACTAAAAAATCATGCACCAGATCGTATCACTCAAGCGACTTGGAATAATACTATCAATTCAAGCTACACAATAGCGGTACAAATTATTGCTAACGATCGGAGTGGTTTGTTGAGAGATATTACCACTATTTTAGCTAATGAAAAGGCAAACGTTCTTGGTTTAATTAGCCGCTCAGATATAAAACAACAATTAGCGACTATTGATGTAGACATGGAAATTTCTCATCAAGAATCGTTAAGTCGAATACTCAATAAAATAAAACAGCTATCTGATGTTATTGAAGCCAAACGTTTTCATGGGTAAAACGGCTGGCGGTTAATTAGCAAAATTGCCACAATTTGATCTGTGGCAACATATTGATAATTATATTCTTTCTAAAATTTCAAATTGGTAATCGTAAGCGTTTTTATCGTCGGCTTGATGATTCTCACAATAAGCTTGTCGCCATGAATCAAATCTGTAATCTGGGAAAAAAGTATCGCCTTGTACATTAGCATTGATATGTGTTAAATAGAGCCGATCCACCATAGATAGCACTTGGTGATAAATATTGCCACCACCGATAATAAACGCCTCATCTGCCACTTGGCTTTTAGCCACTAATAATGCTTCATCAATCGACTTCGTCCAGCTAATATGCTCATGGTTAATAACCAATTTTTCAGTTTGGCGACTAATAATAATATTGTGTCGATTGGGCAAAGGTCGACCTATAGACTCAAAGGTTTTCCGTCCCATAATAACAGGTTTATTAAGTGTGTTTTTTTTAAACCATGCCAGATCTGCAGGCAAATGCCAAGGCATCTGATTATTTAAGCCAATAACACGATTATGTGCCATCGCAACAATAATACTTAAAATCATTTTTTCCTTTTTATACATAACCCAAAGATTTAATATGTTTATTTACATTCTCAGGAAACACCGTCTGGCTCCAAAGTCGCTCACTCAAAGAACGTAACGGCTCCTTTTGCCCAGCAACAATCCAATTAGCTAGCGCTGTAGCCACATCAGGATAAATTATCGGCTTTGGCGAGGGTAAATCAAGCCAATACTTTAGCTTAATACCGTTTAAGTTTTCCATAACTGTTGCCATATCAAGTGATTGTAAACATTGAGCATTATAGATTTGTTCAAATTGTCCTGAAACTGGCTTAGTAAGAATTTTTTTACCAAGCGCTAATGCTTCGGAAATCAACGCAAATCCTGTATTTGAAATAATTCCTGAACAACTAATCAGCTCATTTGTAAAACTATCTCTACCTAGTGGTTTCAAAGATACATTGCCATAGCTAGTAACTTGTTTTATCTCTGGATGGAAACAGATAAATTGATAATTATTAAATGGTTTTAACATATTAATCACTTCATCTATGCTTTCAAAAGGCAAGTAGACTACGATCTTGCCATCTTCTGATGGTATAGCTTGGAATGAGTCTATCATTGGTGGTAGTAACTTATGCCCAAAATGAAACCAATGTAGGCCAATAGGTTCAGTTACCGGAGCATAATACTTCATAATCACATTTGCAACTAGCCCATATTCTTTAGGCTTAAGATATTCGCATACGGCCTGATTGCTTATTCCTAAACAGTCACGATCCTGATGATGTGCAGCCCAAGCGCTCACTGGTTCAAAATCGCTGATAATACAGTCATACTTTGATAAATCAAGCTCATACACATCTTTTATAAGCCTGAAAGCTCGGATTCGTTGCACGGTTTTACGAAAATTAATTTTTCCATTCTGTGTTGCAAAAGTTACTCCACGGAAAGTTCTATAATTCCCAAAAACTTCCATATCAAAATAATCTTTAGGATCACGTCCACTGAAAATATAATCAACATCAGCACCAGCTTTTTTCAATGCTTTAGCTAGTGTTCTACAACGACTAACATGACCATTACCTGTTCCTTGAACACCAAAGAGAATTTTCATATCTTTATTATTCGTCAATTTTAACTATATAAATATAATAGCAGAACAGCTTATTATTATGAAAATTATTTTGCATGATTAAATAAAATTATAGCATTAATAGTTATCATAATTCTGCATTGATTGTGGCTAAGCTATCATTTTCTATCTTTTGTTGAGCTTATATATAGATTTTGACAAATACTAATAATTGTTTTTCATTTTGGCAAAAAATGCTAATATATCATTGTTATGACTGTAATTAATTATTGGCAAAAAATTAGCAAACGCTTAATTATCAAAACCGCTTTATCGCACTTATTATTAGGTGTGATTGCTACTGGATTTGGTTTTCACCAAGAAAATGCATTGCCTGCTCAACAGCTGATTTCTCAGGTTGATATTATTACTATTACTGCAATAGTACAAGAGCATCAATCCCAATTAAAAATTAAACCTCAAACATTCGTCTCATCACAAAAACAGTATTTTGATAAGCAAATTCTTTTACAAAATAATGATGCTCTTTGTCTAAATACAACCATTAGATTATCACCAAATAATGGAATAAGAGCTGGTCCTCACGTTGCCATATAAAGAGTTTATCACTCAATTAAATGAATTTGCCCTATTATAAGGCTATAAGCCTTTATTATTTGTATAAAAAGAATAAGAGAGAAGTTATGTTATTAAAATTATTAACAAAAGTATTCGGTAGCCGTAATGATCGTGTATTAAAAAGTATGCGCCAGCGAGTTGAAAAAATTAATGCACTTGAACCAGCAATGGAAGCATTGTCAGATGCAGAACTAAAAGCAAAAACGGCAGAGTTTAAACAAAAAGTTGCAGCAGGGACCAAATTAGATAATATTTTAGAAGAAGCTTTTGCTGTAGTTCGTGAAGCAAGTAAGCGCGTATTTGGCATGCGCCATTTCGATGTTCAGTTAATTGGTGGTATGGTATTAAATGAACGATGCATTGCAGAAATGCGTACTGGTGAAGGTAAAACCTTAACAGCGACATTACCAGCCTATTTAAATGCGTTAACGGGCAAAGGTGTGCACATCATTACGGTTAATGATTACTTAGCGCAACGCGATGCAGAAAATAATCGCCCTTTATTCGAATTTTTAGGCTTAACTGTTGGTATTAACCTACCCAATATGCCGCCACAAATAAAGCGAGAAGCTTACAATGCAGATATCACTTACGGCACGAATAATGAATATGGGTTTGATTATTTACGTGACAATATGGTGTTTAGCAAAGATGCTCGTGTACAACGACCACTTTATTATGCTTTAGTTGATGAAGTTGACTCAATATTAATTGACGAAGCAAGAACACCGCTAATTATTTCAGGACAAGCTGAAGATAGTTCCGATAGATATATCAGTATTGATAAGATTATCCCTTATTTAATTCGTCAAGAAAAGGAAGACTCTGATCAGTTTCAAGGCGATGGAGACTTTTCAATTGATGAAAAATCACGCCAAGTTAACTTAACTGAACGAGGATTAATAAAAGTCGAAGAGTTATTGATTAAACAAGGCATTATGAAGAGTAATGAATCACTTTATGCACCAAATAATATTGTTTTAATGCATCATGTTAATGCTGCTCTACGTGCCCATCATCTATTTCACCGCGATGTTGATTATATTGTTAAAGATAACGAAATCATCATTGTTGACGAACACACAGGTCGAACAATGGAGGGACGTCGTTGGTCTGATGGATTGCATCAAGCAGTTGAAGCGAAAGAACATGTTAAAATCCAAAATGAGAACCAAACACTTGCTTCAATTACATTCCAAAACTATTTCCGATTATATGAAAAATTAGCTGGTATGACAGGCACAGCGGACACTGAAGCATTTGAATTTAATCAGATTTACGGTTTAGATACAATTGTTATCCCAACTAATCGTCCTATGCAAAGAAAAGATCACCCTGATCTTGTTTACATAACTGAAATAGAAAAGATCAATGCAATTGTAGCTGATGTACAAAAATGTGTAAAAACAGGACAACCTGTTTTAGTTGGAACAGCTTCAATCGAAAAATCTGAACTAGTCTCACAAGCATTTAAAAAAGCAGGAATTAAACACAATGTGCTAAATGCTAAGTTCCATGCTCAAGAAGCCGAAATCATTGCTAATGCTGGGAGTAAAGGAGCAGTTACTATTGCAACTAACATGGCGGGGCGAGGGACCGATATTATGCTTGGCGGGAACTGGCAAAATGATATAGCAAAAATTGAAAACCCAACACCTGAAGATATCGAAAAGGCAAAACAAGCGTGGCAAACAAAACATGAAGAAATTTTAGCACTAGGTGGATTATATATTTTGGGTACAGAGCGTCACGAATCGCGCCGTATTGACAACCAACTACGTGGTCGTGCTGGCCGTCAAGGCGATCCAGGTGCTTCTCGTTTTTACCTATCACTTGAAGATCCATTAATGAGAATTTTTGCATCTGAGCGTGTGGGTAACATGATGCGTAAACTAGGTATGACAGATGAAGCTATTGAACACCCATGGGTAACAAAAGCAATAGCCAATGCGCAAAAGAAAGTTGAAAACCGCAATTTTGATATCCGTAAACAACTTCTTGAGTATGATGATGTCGCCAATGAACAACGTAAAGTAATTTATCGTGAACGAAACGACTTACTTGATAATACCGATATCAAAGATACTATTGATTCAATCCGAGGAGATGTATTCAATACCCTAATTGACCAATATATTCCACCGCAATCAATTGAAGAAATGTGGGACATTTCAGGGCTTGAAGTAGCGCTAAAAACAGATTTTGATTTGGATCTACCAGTGGCAAAATGGCTAGATGAAGAGCAAAATTTACATGAAGAAACATTGCGTGAACGCATCTTACAAATGGCAAAAGACAGGTACTTAGAGAAAGAAAATATTGCTGGTGCTGACGCATTTAGGCAGTTTGAGAAAAGTGTTATGTTACAAACACTTGATACTCTTTGGAAAGAACATTTAGCCGCCATGGATTATTTGCGTCAAGGTATTCATTTACGTGGCTACGCGCAAAAAGATCCAAAGCAAGAATATAAACGCGAATCATTTAATATGTTTGCTAGCATGTTAGAATCGTTAAAATATGATGTTATTGGTATTTTGAGCCGTGTGCAAATTCGTTCACAAGAAGAAGTTGATGAAGCAGAACGCCAACGTCTAGCTGAAATGGAAAAACTAATGGCTAAGCAACAAGCTAATCATGAGTCAGTAGTGAGCATGAGTGGTGAAAATGAAAGCCAATCAGTAGCTCAACCGATAATGCGTACACAAGCTAAAGTTGGGCGCAATGATCCATGCCCTTGTGGTTCAGGTAAAAAATATAAACACTGCCATGGATCTGTTCAATAAGATAATAATTTAGTATGATTGAGCAAAATTGATGCTTAAATCGTCGATTAAGATCGACAAGAACTAAAAGGGAAAGGTTAAGCTTTCCCTAACCTAAATTATAGACAAACACAATTATGAAAAAACATACTGAAATTGCTGTAGGTATTATTCGTTCACAAAATTGTCAAATTTTTATTACCCAACGCGGTGAAGATTCCCATCTAGCGGGATTTTGGGAGTTTCCTGGAGGGAAAATAGAAGCAGGAGAAATACCCTATCAAACCCTACAACGTGAAATTGCTGAAGAAGTTGACATTCATATCCACCAAGCCCAATTCTTAAAAACAGTCGAACACAGTTATGATGATCGCGATATTACTATCTATGCTTATTTAGTAGAAGAATGGGATGGTGTTCCTTTTGCAAAAGAAGGGCAACCCAGCCGTTGGGTAGATCAGCAAGATTTAAATGCTGATGAGTTCCCTGATGCTAATCGACCAATTATCGAAATGCTTAAAAATTTGGATAAACAAATTTAGCCCATTTATAATGATTTAGTTTTAATTGCCTTTCTCATTATGCAATCTTATGTTTTAATGTGAGGGTATTTTTAATTTTTCATTATAAATTAATATGCCATATAGAACTACATAACAAGAGAGTTATACTGTGCACATTACTATCAAATTAAACTTTTAACCATAAACCGAAAGTCTTAAGCAACAAACTGAACAAAAACATACTAATCATATATTTTTATAGAAGATTAATTATGTGCTAGGAAACAAAATTTACATAATATATAATGCCGAGAATTTTTAATGTTACTTATCATTAAAAATTGTATTGTTAAAAATAATATTAAGGTTTTAATTGTTATGAAAGAATATAAGGTAGTTGTTTTCCAAGAAGGCGCATTGTCTTCATTACTTTTAGGCTCAGCGAATGCTAACGAGGTTAAATTTTCCGAATTTTTAAATCAAAATGCTAAAGATGGCTGGCGTGTAGTGACGATGGAAAAAGATATGCGTCGTTTATTTTTATTTTGGAAAAGGGAAGCCTATTTAATTGTAATGGAACGCGAACGCAACTAAGCTTACCTCTATAGGGGATAAGCTGATACCAGATTGGGAGACACAATATATCTATTAATTATATTGTATCTCCCACTAAATATGCTTAGTTAAGCCTAATCAATTACTATATTACCTATTGTCAAAAAGCTTAAGAAAGTACTACGCTTCAGTATAAAAAATTTTAAGTATTACGATTTAATTTTTGTTCTGCCAGAGCTAAAAAAACAATACCAATAATAATGAATAGCCCACCAAGCATACGTATAAATGCAATTGGCTCATCAAATGCAATAGCCGAAACCAACATTACCGTAACTAACTGTAAATGAGAAACGGCAAAAGCAGGGCCTACAGGTGCTTTTTTTAATAATATCATCCATGTGACAAATGCTCCAGTATACCCAATAATTACCAAATAAACCCACCTATGAGTAAAAATACGGATAAACCAATCAATACTCATTTCAAGGGGCATCGCCGATAATGCGGTTAACTTAAAGCTTGTTTGACCAAACGTATCAAAAAACAATAGTAAGATAAACCCAATAATATAAAATTTTTTCATTACGTAAGTCCAACCAAAACTACGCCTATCGTAATAAAAAGGATACCAATAAGACGAAAGCTCGTCAGATGTTCCTTAAATAAAATCCGGCCAGCTAGCATAACAGTAATCATATTAAATGATCCCAGTAATATTCCTTGAGATAATGGCACTGAGCTTAAAAAAGCTAGCCAAAAAATACAGCCAATAAAGTAAGCAGCAAAACCTAGCCATAACCAATAATTACCAAAAAGTTTTTGCCAATAACGCAGGCCTTGCGTATCTTTGGAATTAATCGCTGCATATTTAAATGCAATTTGCCCGACAGTATCGCAGGCAATATTAATTAACCAAAGAGTAATGATCAAGATTGACACTGTTGACAAAACCCATGTATTTCTAGCACACTATGTTTGATTAAAAAATCAGATTGCTGTGCTAAATTTTTGAATTGATATTCGATATCTTGTGAATGTTTTTCGATGATCTGTTGGCATTTATCGCAAATAAATAAAATTGAAATATGTTCGGGATCTTGGAAATGTGGACAAATAATATAGCTATTGGTGGACTCCACTTTATGAATAAAACCTTGTTCAAGTAAAAATTCAAGTGCACGATAAATTGTCGGTGGTTTAGCCTGTGGTTCACTGACTTTGAGCAGATCTAAAAGATCGTAGGCACTCATTGCTTTATTTGCTGTCAGCATTATATCTAAAACAGTTCGACGTTGTGTCGTCAGTTTTGTACCTCGATTTTTGCATAAAGTTTCGATCTTTTCAATTAGCAGGTTATGCATTCGGTTTCCTTTGCCTTTCGTCATTGCTTTTTTGAGCGGCTTTTCTTCGTCTTATTTCTTTTGGATCATTGATTAATGTTCGGTAGATTTCAATCCGATCCCCATTTTTAACCAGTTCATTAACATCGCAACGTTTTCCGTAGATGCCAACTAAATTTTCATCTAATTTAATTTGACATTTTGATAAGATATTGGATTTTTTTATTGCTTGCAAGATGTTTGTTTTTTCGTCAACTTCACAATCAATAACTGTTACATTATTTGGTAATGCATAAACAATTTGAATATTTATCATTTTAATATATTTGCCTTGCTCTTTGTGAAAACGCATTGACCATATTAGTCATCAACTCTTTAAATATGGGAGTAAAAGCAATATCTAATAACTTATTTTTAAACTCAAAATCTAAGCTAAAACTAATTTTACTTTGACTTTCACTTATTGAAGTAAATTGCCATTTTCCCGACAGGTATTTAAATGGTCCTTCAAGCAATTTAATATCAATAGAATGTGGTTGATTAATTAAATTTATTGTAGTAAAAGCTTTTTTAAAGCCTAATTTTTCAACTTCAATAAACGCAGTCAACGTATTATCTTGTTTGCTAATAATACCAGTTGCGATACAATCGGGAACAAATTCGGGATATTTGGTAATATCATTGACTAAACTAAACATTTGTTCTATAGAATAAGGTTCAATAACCTCACGAAAAACATGTGCCATAAGAAATTAAATAAAAAAATAAAATTAGTAGCATATAATATCATGTAACTCTATAATATAGCATATTATGACTAAGAAAAAATTACACAAGCCGGGTGCGGCAACTATAGCTTTAAATAAACGCGCACGCCATGAGTACTTTATTGAAGAGGAAATTGAGGCGGGCTTATCTCTGCAAGGTTGGGAAGTGAAATCACTACGTGCGGGAAAAGCAAATATTAGTGATAGTTATGTTTTGCTTAAAGACGGTGAAGCATGGTTATTTGGGGCTACTATTACACCACTTAATGTCGCATCAACTCATGTTGTATGCGAACCTATGCGTAATCGCAAATTATTATTAAACGAAAGAGAGCTTAATTCCTTATTTGGTCAAATTAATCGCCAAGGTTATACGGTTGTTGCCCTTTCGCTTTATTGGAAAAACGCTTGGGCAAAAGTAAAAATTGGTGTTGCCAAGGGTAAAAAAGAGTACGACAAACGCACAGATATTAAAGAGCGTCAGTGGCAAGTTGACAAAGCACGGATTATGAAAAACGCTAACCGTTAATAATATCAGCATCGCTCTAACGGTGGCGTATAATTTGTGGTTTGATAAAAAAAGCTTTGTTTTTTAATTCTTTGAATTTAAGTAGGGCATCAATTACATCGACACAAGTGTAAGCCATGCTTTGAAAATCTTGAGCAATAGTATCAATTGGATAGTAAGAATAATTCAGATAAATATTATAATCATAAGAACATAAATAGATTTGTTGTGGTTTAACTTCCACTTCCACTAAGTAGCTAAGCACTTCTTGTAATATATTACATGAAGGAGTAAAAATAGCCTTTGGCAGTCGTCCTAATTTTTTGTGAAGCTGTTTGAGTAATTCATATCCTTTATTGGGACAATAGTCATCACTCACTAACCATTGTGAGTTAACGCTTAATCCAACCTGTTGAAGACCTTTTTTAAAGCCTTGCAATCTGGCTTCTATTGAAGTTAATTGTGTATCACATCCAATGAAATAAAATTCGTCTAATTGTTTAGCATATGGATAAATTAACTCTGCAACAGAGTGTAATGATTCACTCGTGATAAACGGCAATGAAGTATCTTTAATATAACGATCGAAAAACAATACTGGCGTATTTTGATTAATATCAACATAAAACTCATCACTATTTAATGAAGTAACAACGATCATAGCATCAACTTTTCGTTCAACTAAGTTTTGTGCCACTTTAATTTCTATTTCTTTATTATAATGACTACAAGTTATTAATAATTGTATGTTTTTTTGCCTAAATGAAGATTCTAAATAGTGCAGAAACATAGAAAAAAAAGAATTAGACATGTCTGGAACTATCACGCCTATGGTATCCGTACTATTTGCTTTAACCAGATATTGGCGAATATGGGCTTGATCACTGTACTGTTCTGCAATGGATAGAACACGTTGCCGTGTTTGTGTTGAAATGCGATATTTTTTATCTCGTTTATTAAAAATATGGCTGACTGTCGTTGCCGACACGCCAGCCAAACGAGCAATATCATTGATTTTTAATTTATTACTCGCCATAGCACTATCTCCTTTATATATTAACGAGGAGTGCGTAGTTGTTTATTAGGAAATATTGGGTTGCTATTAGCCGAAGGGTTTTGGTACCAATACGCAACACTAGCAATATCGTCACAACGCTCATACAATCTTATATCATCATTACCTATTTGTTGAAATGCAAGTTTAATATTTTTGTGAAATGCAATGGGATCAGGTAAATGCCAACGATATAGCCCATGCATTGGTAGAGCATCATCACCAAAACCATGTACAGGATTAGCGTCCCCTGTTTGAAAAAAGTCACGAGTTGCATCACGTTTAGTTTGATAAGGATACCCCATAAATAACGTTTGGAAGCACTTAGCTGATGGGCGACCTTGGCTATCACGATTATGAAATGCCCATGCTCCACCAAAATAATCTTCAGATCCTGTTGAATGTTGAGTTGGATATTCGCTATCATCATCAAGGTAAAACTTAAACTCTCCTTCTCCCCACCAGTAACGTTCCAAAGCGGTTAGAGCTAAGTAAGTACCGACATAATAACCATGTCCTTCGATATTATCTAATAGCACATAATCTTCGGCATAATTAGTTACTCGTTGCCTACGCCATTGAGCATGAAAATAAAGTGGAGCCTCAAATGGTTTTGGCATTAAGGCATAATTAATAGTAAAGAAGAAATGCTGTAGATCAGCTTCATGTTCATTTTGAATTTCAATTCTCGCTTTTTTATTAAATGGCATTCTAAAATAACTATTAAATCCCCCTGTAGGATTAACTACGATTGGCATTGAATTAATATCACATCTTGCCCCAAAGCCATTACAAAAGAAATCACCAATCGGGCTTTCGACTGATGGCACTGATTCATCATCCCAGTAAATGCGAATAACAACATCACGTAACACAAAACTACCGCAATGTGTTCTATCAGTTAAGGTAAACCACATATGACGAATTTCTGCAGGTCCTGAAATTTCGGCAATAGTGACTGTTTTACCAGCAGGAATTGAAATGCATCCCTGTCCTTTACGGCTTGGACCTAAAATGCTTGCTTTCATGCAAGATTTACCTTTTTCTCCTGTCATATTTTCTGGCGAAATGGTTCTAGTCTGTTCAAAGTGAAATTGTGTTACTGAATTATATATGTTCATTATCAATCCTTACTAACGTTTATAAAATGCAATTTGTTAAAACTATTTATATTTAAATAATTTTTTTATTTATGTATTTTGCTTTTTTATCACCGCATAAAAAGAAAATAGCAAAAATCATAAATCCTAAAACGACTAACCCAAGATGATTAAATGTTGTTGATGCACCATTGGTATCGTAAAAATCACCGACAAGAGTAGAAAACAAAATAACACCAACAGAGCCTGCAACCTGATAACCGATTAAAAAGACGGTTGCTGAAAGACGAGCATTAAAATTAATATCAATATATTTAAATACGGAAACTAAAATGGTAGAAATTTCTAAACAGTGCATAAGCTTAATGATTGAAATAATGGCAATACTACTAACATGCCCTGTGAGGAAGATGCGAGAAGCTGAAATAAATGCCGCAAAAATCAAAGCATTTTTTGCCCCAACACGATTTACAACAAATGGCACACAAAACATTACAGCAGCTTCTAGAAAAACTTGAAACGAGTTCAAGATACCATATAAGCGATAGCCATCATTTACATCTTCAAATTGCTGAGTAAAATAAACAGGAAACAATTGCTGATCATAGATATTATAAAGACTATAGGTACCAAGCACATAAACAACAAATATCCAGAATTTTTTTAGCGCAAAGACAGACATAATTTCGTTAAAACTTAATTTGTCCTTTTTCTGAAAAATCGCTTCTGATGATTTGCTTAAATCTGGTTTAAAATTAAAATTTAGAATCATAAAACAGATTCCTACGACTGATGCAGCCCAGAAATTCAAATGAGGATTTATGCTAATCAAAATACCAGCAATAAAAGTACCTACAGCATAAGCAATACACCCCCAAGTGCGACATTGACCAAATTCAAATCCAAATGCTCGGCTAATTTTTTCACAATAGGAGTCAATTAACCCCATTCCAGCAACCCAACCAAACCCCAAAAAGAAACTACCAAAAATAACGCCGATATAAAAACTATGCTGTAATAGAGGTTCATAAACATAAATTAATGCAGGAGCAGCACAAGTAATAATGATACTTTGAAACCAGACAAGATGTTTTTTCAGAACTAATTTATCCTGATAAACACCATATACAATCATAATAATTAGTGAAATAAAATAGTTAAATGAATAGATAATACCAGTTTGTTTTGCGGTTAAACCAATTTCTTTGCTTAACCATATGGCATAAAAAGAAAAAACAAAACTACCTGCAGCGTAATACATAAAACTGTAACAGGAAGCGAACCAATAAGTTGGCTTGTTATAAAATGCAGTTGTCATAATTTATCCTATAAAGAGTGAACTACTGCAATTGAGTATGCAGAGCTAAAAATTTAGCTTTAAAAGGTTTATTGGATAAATGTGATCAACATCAAAATTATTTTATTAACTTAGATAAGAAAAATTATTGTGGACAACTTTA
>NZ_LZGV01000039.1:0-972 GCF_001690265.1 Gilliamella sp. HK2 | reverse complement strand
AAAATATGGCGGTATGGAAACTTCAGACATCAAACGTCTAAAAGAACTCGAAGCGGAAAACCGCAAGCTTAAGCAGATGTTTGCCGAACTGAGCTTAAAATCCCAGCTTCAGGAAGAAATCATAAAAAAGCTTTAGTGCCCACAAAGGTACGTAAAATGTGGGCGCAGCAACTACAAAAAAATCATTCGGTTACTATTGTTATGAGTTGTGCCATTGTTGGTTTAAGCCGTTGTGCTTACTATTACCAACCTAAGTTTCAGGATGATTCCGTGATTATTTCGGTGTTGAATACTGTCACAGACCGGCATTTACGCTGGGGTTTTCCTAAATGTTTTAATCGTATCAGAAAGCTCGGCTATCAATGGAATCATAAACGGGTATATCGGGTGTATTGTGAATTAAAGCTTAATCTCAGGGTAAAGCGTAAAAAACGCATTCCTCCACGATACCCAGAAAGGTTATTAGTCCCCAATAAACAAGGTGAATGTTGGTCAATGGATTTTATGAGTGACAGTAGTCGTAATCAACGTCGCTTTAGGACATTCAATGTCATCGATGACTTTATCGTGAGGCGTTAGGTATTGATATTGCAGTAAGCTTACCCGCAGGTAGAGTGACTCGTTATTTGGATAAACTGGCCGAATATCATGGGTATCTATTAAAAATACGGGTCGATAATGGGCCAGAATTTACAGGAAAAACCTTTACCAACTGGGCTAAATTACATGGTATAACCATTGATTATATCCAGCCCGGTAGCCCTTATCAAAATGGCTATATTGAACGATTTAATCGTACCTATCGTACTGAAGTACTCGATTTATATCTTTTTAACAACTTAGCGTAAGCAAGGAGAATAACTGAAGAATGGTTAACGATTTATAACACCGAAAGACCGCATGAGGCATTAAATAACATGACACCGATTGAGTATAAAACACTAAAACAAGCAGCATGATTTTCTACGTGAG
>NZ_LZGV01000038.1:0-35003 GCF_001690265.1 Gilliamella sp. HK2 | reverse complement strand
TATTAAAATATAAAAAGTTTTTTTACTTTAACTATTATCAGTATTAAGCTACTATACACTTAATTCATGTGCTTTTGCTAATGTTGAAATTGATAAACAGAAAATTAGCAAAGTTTTTGATGAATTTAATAGTGTGAAAGTCTATTATAATGGTAGCATCAATAATGTAAGTGGAAGAAATATTGCTAAAGACGGCTATAACTTAGGTCTGAAATATCAATGTGTTGAATTTATCAAACGCTATTATTATCAACGCTTCAATCACAAAATGCCCAATAGCTATGGGCATGCAAAAGAGTTCTTTGACCCTTCGATCGTTGATGGAAAATGGATAATAGAAGGTTTTGGCGTTTTAGGTTATTTACATAAAATGTAATATATTAATATTATATAAAATAACATCATTTTCAAATACATGACTTAATAACAATACGTTAATAAGCCTGTCACAATCGATGGGTATTACTTTATTTTTTAATAAAAAAGAAAGATAGTTATAAAAACATAATAGGAAAAATAAATTCTTATAATGAGAAATATAATATTATTCAAATACAAAAAAACATTATTCTTTGTCATTTTATCAATACTTACTTATTACGTTTTTTACACATATGTTTACCCTGATATGCAAGTTGATAAAGAAAAAATAGGCAAAGTTGTTGATCAATTCAATGGTGTTGATGTTTATTATAATGGTAGTACTGGTAATGTTAGTGGTCGTAATCTAACTAAAGACGGCTATAACTTAGGCCAAAAGTACCAATGCGTTGAATTTATTAAACGTTATTATTATCAACGTTTTAATCACAAAATGCCAGATAGTTATGGTCATGCTAAAAATTACTTCGATGAATCAATTCCTGATGGTCAGCTTAATCCTAAACGTAATTTATTACAATTTCATAATGGTTCGCCAACTAAACCACAAGTTGAAGATATTATTGTTTTTGGTTGGTCAAGATATGGTCATGTTGCCATTATTAGCAAAGTTAGCGATAACGAAATTGAAATTATTCAACAAAACCCTGGTCCCAACAAAAGCAGTCGTGCAACTTATCCATTAATTTTTAATAAGGGATTATGGAAAGTAGATAGTTTCCGTATTTTAGGTTATTTACGTAAAAATAAATAATTGCCTGCACCAGAGTAAACTACAACAAAAAAAAAACAAATGGCATAGTTACAGAAAATATTCAAAATAATAATTCAGATTTTTAATCAAGATTAATCAACAAACCATTCATTCTTCTGTTTTGATACTATTTTTATAGTCTCCAAAATAGCCGATAAATGTTCATGTAGAGCAATTGCGGCAAGTTCTGGATCATGCTTTTTCAAAGCCATCAGAATTTTTTCATGTTGTTTAACCAGATCATCGGGTGACGAAATTTCTTCCAACGAAAGAAACCTAACTCTATCCATCATTGCCTTAATATTTTCAACACTTTCCCATGCTAACTGGCAATCTATCACATTCATTAGAATTTGATGAAATTCATCGTCTTTTTCAAGAAAATAATGAAAGTTTTTTTGTTTATTCGCCTCTTTTTGCTCCTCAAGATTTTTTTGCAACAATAAAATATGCAAATCGTTAATTTCTATCGCCGCTCGCCTGATAATTGCACATTCAATCGCATCTCGAATAAATTGTCCATCAATGACTTTCTTAATAGAGATTTTAGTTACAAATGTTCCTCGCTGAGGTAAAATTTGGACCAATCCTGCTTCTGCTAGCTTAATAAATGCTTCTCGAACTGGCTGTCTAGAAACATTAAACTGGCTAGAAATTTCTTTTTCTGAGAGTAAAACACCAGGTAATATCTGACAGGTAATAATAGCTTTTCTTAATTTGCGGTAGATTTGCTGATTAACGGGTTCAGAAGTATTTAAGTCGATAGGTGTAAACATATACCATTCTTATGTTAAGAAAAATAAAAACAAGAATAGTAGGTGATTTTTAAATAGAAGAAAAGCTTTTTTGATAGACAATTACCAATAATCACCAATAAAAAGTTATCTGGGCTAAACGAAAAATGAAAAGTGTAATTGCTCTTACGAGCAATTACACTTTTTGTCTTATTAATTATGTTAGTTGTGTTAGTAATGATTTAGTAAATTCTTTCTAATTGTTTAACCGACTGTTTAGCGCCAATATCCCGTAAAGACAAATAAGCTTTAATGACCTTTTCAACAAAACATGGATTGTTAGGCAAATCATCACCAAATACTTGTGATAATGACAATAATGATTTTACTCGCTCTTGATTATCATTGCTATTTGCCACTAATTCTTTCAACTTATCAGCCATTGGATCACTTACCTCAATTGCCTTACCTGCATCGTCTACGCCACTGACATATCGCATCCAAGCAGCTACACCTAATGCTAAACAATCAAACTGTGTACCATTTTTTAAATGGAAACGAATGGAATCAAGCATCCGTTGCGGTAATTTTAATGTACCATCCATGGCGATTTGCCAAGTCCGATGTTTTAAACCCGTGTTACGATAACGATCAAGTAAACAATCAGCATAAGCTTGTAAATCCACACCTTTGACACGTAGCGTTGTTGCTTGTTCATTAATCATCAAATGCCTTGCAGCTTTAACATAACTAGGATCTTGCATACATTCATCAATATGTAAATAACCCGCTAAATATCCTAAATAAGCAAGAAACGAGTGGCTACCATTTAACATTCTTAATTTCATTTCTTCATATGGTAATACATCAGTTACTAGCTCTGCGCCAGCTTTTTGCCAATCAGGGCGGCCTGCAACAAAATTATCTTCAATCACCCATTGCTTAAAAGGCTCGCCAGCCACACCAGCTGGATCTTCGATACCTCCTAGTTGTTTTTTTATTTTTTCCATGGTTTCTGGTGTCACTGCTGGCACAATGCGATCAACCATAGTTGATGGAAAGGTAACATTATCATCGATCCAACTAGCTAAATTTGGATCACGCTGTTTGGCTAGCGCTAAAACAACGTTTCGTGTCACATGGCCGTTTTCTGGCATATTATCACAAGACATAACGGTAAACGGTTTTAGACCTTTTTCTTTACGCATTCGCAATGCTTCAACAATCACTCCTGGTAATGTTTTTGGGGTAGCCGGATTGTCAATATCGTGCTTAATAAGCGGGTTATTTAGATCAATTGATGCCGTTGAAGGTAAATAACAATACCCCTTTTCAGTGACTGTTATTGAAACAATTGCTATTTCTGGGCGTGTCATTACTTCTAATACTTTGGCAATGCCATCTATATCTGCATGTAATGCTTCTTTAACAACGCCAACAACTCGAGTAGACCAGTTGTCATATGACATTTCACAAACACTAAATAGATAATCTTGTTCTTTTAAATCGGCTATCTGTTTTTCACCACCAATTAAATTAACTTCACAATATCCCCAATTGCAACCATCTTTAGTTGCTACAATATCGGTAAACACAGCTTGGTGAGCACGGTGAAATGCGCCAAATCCAAGATGAACCATTTTGGTTTTAAGATTGTTTCTATCATAACTTGGTATAACTACCTTTTCAGGTAGTTGTGATAAAGTTTGGTTTGATAATCTCATTATTTTTCCTTCAATATCTTAAATTATTATGCGGCATCATTTAAATCAGATAAATTACGATCTTTTACTTCTGGCATAAAAATCGCAGATACCAAGCCGATACAAGAGTAAACAATAATCATAACTACAATTGGCCACCAATCGTTTACAACCTGACAGAAAATACCCGCCAACATAGGTCCAAAACCAACAGCGATAAGACCTCCTGCTTCTTTAGATATAGCCATTTGAGTAAAGCGATTACGAGCGCCAAACATTTCAGCCATGGTGATATTTTCTAGTGCAAATAATCCTAATACTGCAATATTGTGAATAACAATTAAACATAACATTATGGTACTAGCCGAATAATTCTTATCAACAATAATAGATAACATTGGATAAGCAAGAATAATTGCAGATACTGTCAAAAAAATATAAGGAATTCGTCGGCCAATTTTGTCAGATAACCATCCTAAAAAAGGAATAGAAGCAAATCCCACAATAGAACTAATCATTAATGCATCTGTCGGTATACTTTTTTCAAATAATAAAGCCTGCACTAAATAACCAGCTAAAAAAGTTTGAATTAGCCCCGAATTTCCCGCCTGTCCAAAACGTAACCCTGTTGCAAGCCAAAATGATCTACTTTTTATCATTTCAACTAATGAAATAGGTTTAGTTAGTTGTTTATCATTAACTGAGTGAGTATTTGCATCATTAACATTATCAAATACAGGGCTTTCTTTTAAATTCATTCGAAGCCATATAGCAAAGATCATAACAAGTGCACTAGCAAGAAAAGGAATTCGCCATCCCCATAAAATTAATTGTTCTTTATCTAAAAAGAAAAACATAATAGCCCAAATCGCAGTAGCGCTGAGTGTTCCGCAGTTTGTGCCCATTGCCACTAAAGAAGAAATGATTCCTCTCTTTCCATTAGGAGCATATTCTGCAAGCATAGTGCCTGCACCAGAGATTTCAGCACCTGCCCCCAAACCTTGAACAATACGCAAAATCACCAACATTAAAGGAGCCAAAATACCGACTTGAGTATAAGTCGGTAATACGCCAATTAATGTTGTGCAAATTCCCATCATAGTGATGGTTATAAATAAAACTTTTTTTCTCCCAATGGTATCTCCCAATCGCCCAAAAATAAAGGCACCAACGATACGGGCAATATATCCTGCACCATAGGTTCCCATTGCTAAGATTAGAGCCATAATTGCCGATTGCTCGGGAAAAAATATTTCATGAAATACGAGTGCAGCACCTAAAGAATACAATTGAAAATCCATAAATTCTAATGCTGTTCCAAGCCATCCTGAAACAGCTGCTTTAACTAAATCCGAAGCATTTCTTTCACATTTATTATTTCCTATATTACCCATATTTTACTCGCTTTATAATTTTGTATATAAAAAGGTCATTTATAAAACCGTTTTAAAAATCACTAACTAAAGGTTAGTAATACCTTACAACACTGTTTTTGATCCTTTTCAAAAGTCTCAATAGCCTGAATAACTTTTGTATAATCAAATCTGTGAGTAATTAATTTTTGCGGATCAATTAATTTTTCTTTTAACCAATCAATTACAACTGGAAATTTTTTAGCATTTAATCGAGAAGAAAAAATAGATAACTCTTTACTTGTAATACTTTGCTGAGTTATCTGACAAGCTTCACTTGAAAATCCCATAATCAAGATTCTTGCTGCTGGTGATGCAATAGTAATTGCTTCTTGTAAAATAGATGGATGACAAGCGGCATCAATAATAACTGTTGGTTTAATACTAAGCCTATCAAGTTCGTCTTTTAAAGATAAAGAGGTGTTGTTTATTACTCTATCAGCACCACTAATTTTTGCCATATTTAAACGCTCGTCAATCCGATCTACAACAATGACTTCTTTAACGTTATACACCCCTTTAAGGGCTTGAACTGATGTTAACCCCATCGGCCCTGCACCATAAATTAAAGCCACGTCATTTTCTGTTGGTTTTAAATGAGCGGTTACATTTGCTGCAATAGTAAATGGCTCAATCATCACAGCTGATTCGTCACTGATTTCATCAGGTATAGTGTAAGCATTTTGGCTTGGCACAACAGCATATTGGCTAAATCCTCCATCACGATGCACACCCAACACAGTTAAAGATTCACACACATTAGGGCGACCTACTGAACATGGATAACAATGCCCACAGCTAATAACAGGATCAACAGAGACCCGCTCCCCAATTCTTGCAATATCAACATTTTCACCGACATCATCAATAATTCCAAAAAATTCATGCCCTATGACTCTTGGGTATTTAGCAAACGGGTTATGCCCTCTATATATGTGACTATCAGAGCCACAAATTCCTGCCAATTTTACTTTTACTCTAACTTCGCCTTTTGCTGGTTGAGGAACTTCTCGTTCCTCTATTATTAACTCATTAGGTTGTTTGACTACAATGCTTTTCATATAAACTCCTATTAATTTACCAATTCCACAAAGTACCATCTTCTAAGCGTGCAATTGGCAAATAAGCTGGGTTGTAAGGGTATTTTTCGGCAAGTTTTTCATCAAAATCAATGCCCAATCCTGGTTTGTCACTTGGGTGCATATAGCCATCATTAAAGGTCCAATTTGGTGAAAATACCTCTAACATTTGCTCTGAATAGCCCATAAATTCTTGTACTCCAAAGTTAGGCACCCACAGATCAAAATGTAGTGCTGCCGCATGACAAATTGGTGATAAATCAGATGGTCCGTGAGATCCTGTTCTTACTTGATAAAGCGCGGCAAAATCAGCAATACGGCGCATATGAGTAATACCGCCTGCATGAGTAATTGTGGTTCGAATGTAATCAATTAATTGTTCTTGTATAAGTTGCTTACAATCCCATATGCTGTTAAATACTTCACCGACCGCAATGGGGGTGACAGTATGTTGACGAATTAAACGGAAGCATTCTTGGTTTTCGGCAGGGGTTGGATCTTCCATCCAAAATAGGCGGTAATCTTCTATACTTTTGCCAAAACGAGCTGCTTCAATAGGCGTTAGGCGATGATGCATGTCATGTAGTAAATGCTCATTAAAACCAAATTTACTTCGTACGGCTTCAAACAGTTTAGGCATAAAATCAAGATATTTTTCTGTTGCCCAGCACTGCTCTTCTGGGTAGTTTCCACGTGTTGCGGGTTCGTAAGCTAGGTTTTTTCCTTTACTTTGACCATAAGTCGTTTTCATACCTGGTATACCACATTGAACACGAATCGCTTTGAAACCCATTTCTTGATGTTTAGCATAATCATCTAATGCTTCATCAATACTTGCGCCTGTAGTATGGCAATAAACCATTACACCAGTACGAGATGCGCCACCTAATAATTGGTAAAGTGGCATATTGGCCAATTTACCTTTAATATCCCAAAGCGCCATATCTATTGCCGAAATAGCGGACATCGTTACTGGCCCACGGCGCCAATAAGCACCTTTATAAAAATATTGAAAGATATCTTCGATTTGATGTGGATCTCGCCCAATAAGTTGCGGGCAAAGGTGATCTTTGAGATAAGATGCTACGGCTAATTCACGTCCATTAAGTGTGGCATCACCAACACCATAAACACCTTCATCGGTTGTTATTTTTAATGTAACAAAATTTCTTCCTGGACTACATACAAAAACTTCTGCTTTAACAATTTTCATTTAAGACCTCGTTTATAATTCTATGGGATAAAAATATCACTATAAATACTACCATACAAGTAGATTTGTACATTTTTTGTGAAATTTATCACAAAAAAAATGGCTTCTTGTTAAAACATTTCAGGAAATATGATGTTTATGTACAAAACACCGAAAGATAAAGATGGTAAAATTAGTAATCGTCTCTTCTTTTAAGTACGTTAGCGATATAATAGGATCTTTTACGACTGGATTTTAACGGTTACCCGTTCCAGTTTTTAAACCAATATGCTTTATAATTAGTGGGCTATATTTTGATATTATTAATAGATAATTATGACTCTTTTACATTTAATATTCACAATTATCTGTGCCAAGTTGGTGCAAAAGTTAAAGTCATTAAAAATGATGAAATGACAATTGAACAAGTAAAAGCACTTACCATTTCTAAAATTATTATTTCCCCGGGCCCTGGTGCGCCAATTAATGCAGGAATATCACTTGCAGTTATTGCTGAGTTTTCTCATATTTGCCCGATACTGGGAATTTGTTTAGGACATCAAGCGATAGCTCAATATTATGGTCATCACATTATTAAAGCGCCAATACCTATGCACGGTAAAATTGATGAAATAACTCATGATGGCTTAGGGATATTCAAAGGAATTCAATCCCCGCTTTCGGTTGTTCGCTATCATTCATTGATTGTTTGTGATAGTTTTTTACCAGAAGATCCGCAGTTAGTTGTAACGGCGAGAAATCATGATGGGTTGATTATGGGATTGCGCCACAAAACATTACCCATTGAATCCGTCCAATTTCATCCTGAAGCCATTAAAACCGAATCCGGTTTACAAATGATTAATAATTTTGTCCATAAGTAATATTTAAAATGAAAATTTATATCGATTTTGAAGGTGAGCGTAAATATTTTTGTAATCCTATCAAAGTGTTAGTGTCACATGATTGTTCTTCAATTAAGCAACAACTTGATGAGGTTGAAAAGTTTACTCAACAAGGTTATTTTGCTGTTGGTTACCTTGCCTATGAAAGTGCAATGGGATTAAATAGTGCAAACCAAACCAAAAATAGTCATGATTTTAATCAAGATTTACCCCTTCTTTTATTTGGTATTTTTGATGATGTTACTGTCCTTAAGCAACCAGAAATCAGTGATTATACGCCCCCAAATTTTGATTTGATCAGTGACACCGCATTTGATGAATACCAGCAAAAAATAGCTTATATTAAATCACAAATTGAATTAGGCAATACTTACCAGACTAATTACACCATTCAATTTACTGCACCCTTTAATGAAAGCGCTATTGATTATTACCATTTTCTACAAAAAAATAATCAGGCAGATTATTGTGCTTATCTTGAGTTTGACGATTATTATATTTTATCAATTTCGCCAGAATTATTTTTCAAGTTAGACAATAGAGTTATTACCACTAAACCAATGAAAGGAACAACAGGGCGTGGCTTAAATAACCAGCAAGATAAACAGCAATTAGATTTATTATTTTCAGAAAAAAATCAAGCCGAAAATATGATGATTGTTGATTTATTGCGTAATGATTTAAGTAAAATTGCAAAGCCTAGCTCTGTCACAGTACCTCAATTGTTTGAGGCTGAAAAATATCCCACTGTTTGGCAGTTGACGTCAACGATTCAAGGTGAATTGCAAGACGATGCCAATTTATATCAAATTTTTCAGGCGCTATTCCCTTGTGGTTCAATTACTGGTGCGCCAAAAACCAGTACTATGCAAATTATTGCAGACAGTGAAAACACACCTCGTGGCATTTACTGCGGAACAATTGGTTATATTGAGCCGTATATGAATAAAGCCATATTTAATATTCCAATTCGTACCTTAACTGTGCATAATCAACAGATGTGCTATGGCGTTGGTGGGGGTATCACGTGGGATTCAACATCACAAGACGAATATAACGAGATCTTAGCAAAAACAGCCATTTTAAATCGTACTACTGCTATCCCCAAATATATTATTGAATCGTTGTTGCTTGAAAAAGGACAATTGTTATTATTAGATGAACATTTAAGCAGGCTTGCTCAATCAGCTGATTATTTTGATTTTAACTGTGATATTCATGCAATTAAGTTGCAACTGATTAAGTTAGCAAACTCATCACCAAAAGCATGTTATAAAGTGAGAATCTTACAGCAAAAAGATGGGCATTACACGATTAGTAAAGATATCATTAACACGCCGATGAGCATTAATGAAATCCGATTAGCGCCACAGTGTGTTCATACGCAAAATGTGTATTTGTATCATAAGACATCAAATCGTGAGCACTTTCCTGATTTAGCGGTTGGGAAAGAGTATATTAATTTTAATCAACACAATGAAGTAACTGAATTTGTCAATGGAAATTTGGCATTGCGATTTAATGGTCAATGGTTTACGCCTAAAAAAGAATCGGGATTACTTGCAGGTACCATGCGGCAATTTTACTTAAATCACAATCAGTTGTTAGAAAAAACAATTGTAAAAGATGATCTTTTAAATGCTGATAAAATTGCTTTTATCAATAGTGTTCGTAAATGGGTAGAAATTGATGATGTTGTGTTTAGCCAGTTTAAGTTGCGATTAAGAAAAAATCGCATTTAAGTGTAGAGATTCCGTCAGCTTGCTGACGGAATTTGAATAAACACTATTGTTTTATTGAGTTTGCAAAGTCTAACTCTTCATCATGCCATCCTTTTGATAGTGCTTTAACTAAAGCGTCATACCCATTGGTTGCTAAAGGGACATGGCGCTCAAATGGTTTAGTTTCAATATTATTTTTACTGTCAGTAACAACCCATCGCCCTTTTATTACCGCATCACCCGTATAGCTACCATGGAAGCCATCAATAAATAATTTTATCGTTAATATTGGCGTTGTAATTGATCGGCTGGATACAACATAATTAGGCAACAAAGCGGTTAAATCTTGCGTTAATCGCTCTTCAAGTTGTTGAGATAAAGTTGATGCCCATAGATGGTTCGCTGCCGTTTCATATTTGATATCGTCTGTTTGCAATACAATACCTGGGTTATTTAAAAAGCTTGCCACATCAACCGATTCAATCCAAATAAAATGATTAGTGATTTTCATATTTTTTGACACTGGGCTGAGTGGATTACTTGTTAGCTGAAAATAACTTTTACTTGGGCTACCAGCCGAGCAACCCACTAATATAGCAAACAATGGCATAAATATGACTATAAGTAACTTTTTATCTATTTTGTTCATTATTTTTTACCTTTTGCTTTAGGTTCTTGATCCTTTTTCGTCGGAGCAGAAAAAATCAGTGCATTACTTTTATTATTGAGCGTATTAAGTAACGGGGTAAGTTCATCCATCATGTGTTGAACTTTTTGTAAGCTTTCTTTCATTTGATTATTTAGTTCAGATCCTGGTTGTAGCCCTTTCATTGTTTCATTTAGTGAACGTAATGTTTTTTGCAGATCTTTTGGCATATTCTGCATTTCTTTACTCGCCATAATTCGATTTAATGAATTCATTAGTTTTTCACTGGTAGCCAATGATTTATTAAACTGTGATACGGTGTTGTTCAGTGGTAAGTTATTAAAATTATCTAATAACTGAATAATTTTTGCTTGAATTTGTGCAATTCCTGTCGACGTTGTTTCAATGGTATCGTAACCAAACTGTTGCGCTAATTTTGGATCATATTTATTTTTTAAGTCAGGGTAAAAATCAAGATCTATATATAATGCGCCTGTGAACATGTTGGAAGTTTTTAATGAAGCTCTTAAGCCATTTTGTTGTTCTCTGATGATCAATGCCGCAATGTCAATTTTTTCATCAACAAGTTCTGATAAACGATCGGGTTCAATTCTAATTAATATTGGAACTCTTTTATTTAAAATCGATGATTGTTTTAACATTTCAGCGGTATAAAATGGCACTTTCGAGACCGTTCCTAGCCTAATTCCGTGATATTCAACGGGTACCCCTTCTGATAAGCCTGAAATGGAATCGGAAAGCATAATAAGAAATTCTTTGTATTCAGTATATTGTGAATCTTGGATAGATTTTTTGTCTTCGTATAATGTATAAACTGAATTTTGTTCAGCTGGCGCACCTAATTTTGAACCTTCAGGCAAATCAAAACTGATTCCACCAGACATTAAGACATCTAAAGAAGGGACATCTAAGCTGGCGCCTCGAGATGAGAGAGTTAAGTTAATTCCGCCTTCTTTCCAGAACCGCACATTTTGTGTTACTAATACATCGTAAGGTTTGGTAATAAAAATTTGGTACTTCATTTTACGTGATTCAACATCAAATTCTGACGTTTCAACATTACCTACACGATAACCATGAAACATGACAGATGCGCCTCTAGGAATTACCCCATTTTGATCGCTTTCTAAATTTAGACGAATTCCTTTAATGCTTGGATCGGACAACGGAGGGGCATCAGACAGGACAAAAGGTTTATGTTGAAAACTGTGGGTATCATTTCCAGCAACGAGTTCTATATAAACACCCGATAAAATCGTGCCAAGTCCAGTTACGCCATCTCGACCAATTTCTGGCTTCACAACCCAAAAAATAGAGTCATTTTTTAGTAGCGGATCCATATCATTATAAATACGCCCTTTTATTACTACTTGCGTGTAGTCGTCAGATAGAGTTACTTCATCGACGATACCGACATCAACGCTACGGTTTTTAATAACCGTTTTCCCAGCAACAATGCCATTGGCGTCTTTTGCAAGCAATGTAAACGATGTTCCTCTATCGGCAAAATGCGCATAGATTATCCAAAGACCAACAATTGCAGTAACAATGGGGATGATCCATATTGCTGAAATAGCTCTAATTTTAATTATTTTTGCTAATTTACTTGATGTTGTCATATTGTTCCTATTAATCTATTTTTTTATTTTGCGGTAGATCCCAAATTAAACGAGGATCAAATTTTTGTGATGCAATCATTGTAATAATCACAACAGTTGCAAAAAATGTAACGCCAATATCAGGATAAACACCCATCATTTGTTGATTTCTAACTAAAGAACAAATAACAGAAACCACAAATATATCTATCATTGACCATTTACCAATAAATTCAACTGCTGTATATAATTTTTTCATTTTCAAGCAATTATGATTATTTTTTCGTTTTACAGCCAGTGCAAAATAACAAAGCCAGCTTAGCGAAATAATTTTTAAGATGGGAATAGCGACACTGGCAATAAAAATAACAAGTGCAACAGGCACATCGCCTGCTTGCCACATATAAATGACACCATCCATAATGGTTGAACTTGATGACGAACCAAATACAACAGTTATCATTATGCCGAATAAATTAGCGGGAATGTAAAGAATCAATGAAGTAACCAATAAAGCAATAGTCCATTGTATCTTATCGCGTTCTCTGATTTTGCTTTTTTGTTTGCATCGAGGACATTTTATATAATGCTTAGGTAATATCGCCTCACAGCAACTGCATAATTTCAAATTTTGACAAATTCCCGTTTTACCAGCTTGTAATATACCTTGAGCAAAATTATTACGGTGAATTTCACTCCAAATGGTTTCCGGAGAAAAAATCACTAAAGACTTTATATAAAAAAAGACAAACAGGCAAAATGCCCAAAATGTACTTGTGACGCCAATACTGCCATAACTCATGAGTTTAACAAAACTCACTAAAATTCCAGTAAGAAATATTTCAGGCATACACCAGTGTTGAAACTTTTCATAAACAATAAGTAGATCGCGTTTACGATATTTTGTTAAGGGTAATTTTGAACAAAGCAAAATAATAATTAATAAATTTAATATAGGAAAGAGTAAAACAAATAAGATAAAAAGTGCTGAAATATAACGGTATTTATCAAAAAAAAGGGTTTTAGGAATATCTAATAGGCTAATACCAATAAAATTACCCACAATACGAATATCAATAAAAAGAAAGCCACATCCTACAATAATCATAATTAATGAACAGGCTGCATACATAGCTGCATTAAATTTCATATTGCTATTATTTTTAGCTAACGTGGTATTACAACGAGGGCAAACAGCTTTATGCCCTACCGCTATATTAGATAATTCTATGACCAAATCACAGTGTGAGCATAAAACATAATGTTGTTTATCAATGGTCATTATTTCCCTTTATTCGATATTTATTTTTTAACCTGTAAAATATGTTAAATCGATATAACCTTTAAGTATAAAAGCCAATGAATTATTTTAAATTATTGGCTGTGGAATAATTACTTTCGTAAATAAAGAGGATTAAACCCTCTGCACCGCTAATGATATCAAATGGTATTTTGTTATGAAAGCATTAGCAAATTAAATTAATCAAATTCAATGATGAAATAATTTACGCCTTTTATGTGCATTTAAGCAACCACTATGCGTTTAAAATTGTTCAAATAGTATATATCGTAAAATTAACCGCCTAATTCAATAAATTTAATCTTGAATCTCAATATTTCATCACCATTTGTTAGTTTCAATTATGACATCAAATGAATTATTTATAAAAAAATTGTGAAGCAGTTCTCATGATTAACTAAATAATTTCTATATATAAAAAAAACTTGATACTGTATAACAATACAGTATAATATATAACCATATCCTAACTCATTGGAATTTTATAATATGAACGAAAACAAACAACGCGCACTTTCAGCAGCATTAAGTCAAATCGAAAAACAATTTGGTAAAGGTTCAATTATGCGTTTAGGTGATACCCAAACGTTGGATGTGGATGCGGTATCTACTGGTTCTTTAGGGCTCGATATTGCATTAGGTATCGGTGGCCTACCAATGGGTAGAATTGTTGAAATTTTTGGCCCTGAATCATCTGGTAAAACAACGCTAACTTTATCTGTGATAGCTCAAGCACAAAAAGAGGGTAAAACCTGTGCATTTATTGATGCTGAACATGCGCTGGATCCTATTTATGCTGCAAAATTAGGGGTGCAAGTCGACGATTTACTCGTTTCGCAACCCGATACAGGAGAGCAAGCACTTGAAATTTGTGATGCTTTAGTTCGTTCTGGTGCTGTTGATGTTATTATCGTTGACTCAGTAGCTGCATTAACACCAAAAGCAGAAATTGAAGGTGAAATGGGCGATTCTCATATGGGATTACAAGCTCGTTTAATGTCACAAGCATTGCGAAAACTAACTGCGAATATTAAAAATGCCAATTGTTTAGTTGTCTTTATTAACCAGATCCGTATGAAAATTGGTGTTATGTTTGGTAGTCCAGAAACGACAACTGGCGGTAATGCACTGAAATTCTATGCATCAGTACGTTTAGATATCCGCCGTACTGGTTCTGTAAAAGAAGGTGAAGATGTTATTGGTAGTGATACTCGAGTAAAAGTGGTTAAAAACAAAGTGGCAGCCCCTTTTAGACAAGCTGAATTCCAAATTCTTTATGGTTGTGGTATTTCGAAAGAAGGCGAGTTAATTGATTTAGGCGTTAAGCATAAGTTAGTCGATAAAGCAGGAGCGTGGTATAGCTACAATGGCGAGAAAGTGGGTCAAGGTAAAGCTAATTCAATTAAGTTTTTACAAGAACACCCTGAGATCGCTTCAGAACTTGAAGCTAAAATACGCGAATTATTATTAAATAGCCCTGCTGTTTTTACAGCTGATGACCAAGCTATATCATCAGAAAGCGAAAGCGTTGAATAATGGAAACAAAACTGAACAAATCAATGCTCAATAAAGCTGTGCAATTACTTGCACAGCGCAACCATTCTTCTTATGAGCTAAGCCAAAAAATAGCCTCTTTTTTCATAAAAAAACTGCAATACACCGATGAAGAATACCATGACCAGTTAGCCAAACTAAAAATTGAAATACAATATGTTATTGAATATTGTATAAAACAAAATTGGATTAATGACGAACAATATATTGAAAATTATATTGTTATGCGAGCCAAAAAAGGTTATGGAAAATATAAAATAGCCATGGAACTTAAACAACGAGGTTTACCTGTTGATTTGAGCCGGCAACTTTTGCAAATTGCCGATATCAATTGGGGAAATATGGCATACGAGCAATTACTAAAAAAGCTAAAACAAATTGATTGTAAAAATAATAATAATAAACAAAAAGGTATGCAATTTTTAATGGCGAGAGGTTATACACAAGATGATATTAAAACTGCTTACGATTTATTGACTTAAATAATTATAATATCTACAATACTAAGTATATAGCTTAATAAAAGCAATTATAAATAAAGCTCGCAAATTCTTTTTTAGTTTTCCCTTATTTACTTGTAATATTAGTTAGATCCGTTTCGATATGAGAATATTTACTTTTCAACTTTAGTTGTAGCGGGTATATTACTATGTTTAAAAATCTATCGTTTTATATGGAAGCATAAATGAAAAGCACTGCAGAAATTCGTCAAAGTTTTCTTGACTTTTTCCGTGGCAAAGGACATGAAGTTGTCACAAGTAGTTCCCTTGTCCCGCATAATGATCCAACACTATTATTTACTAATGCTGGAATGAATCAATTTAAAGATGTCTTTCTTGGTATTGATAAACGCTCTTATACTAGAGCAACAACATCACAACGTTGTGTCCGCGCTGGCGGTAAACATAATGATTTAGACAATGTTGGTTATACAGCTCGCCATCATACTTTTTTTGAAATGCTAGGAAACTTTAGTTTTGGCGATTATTTTAAGCATGATGCAATACATTTTGCTTGGGAGCTATTAACCAGTAAAGAATGGTTTAACCTACCAAAAGATAGGTTAACGGTTACTGTCTATGAAACAGATGATGAAGCATATGCTATTTGGGAGAAAGAAATCGGTATCCCTAAAGAACGAATAATTCGTATTGGCGATAATAAAGGCGCGCCATATGCTTCGGATAACTTCTGGCAAATGGGCGATACAGGTCCTTGTGGTCCTTGTACTGAAATTTTCTATGATCATGGCGATCATCTTTGGGGTGGCCCTCCTGGTAGCGCTGAAGAAGATGGTGACCGATATATAGAAATTTGGAATATTGTCTTTATGCAATTTAACCGACGCGCTGACGGTACAATGGAATCATTGCCTAAGCCATCAGTTGATACAGGTATGGGGCTTGAGCGTATTGCCGCGGTGCTTCAGCATGTTAATTCTAATTATGAAATTGATTTATTTAAAAAATTAATTCACGATGCGGCCGAAATTATTCAAACTAAAGATTTGGAAAGTAAATCTTTACGAGTCATTGCCGATCATATTCGATCTTGCGCATTTTTAATTTCTGATGGTGTACTGCCATCTAATGAAGGTCGTGGTTATGTATTACGCCGTATTATTCGACGTGCTGTACGCCATGGGCATATGTTAGGCGCCAAAGATATTTTCTTCTATAAACTTGTTAAACCATTAATTGAAGTAATGGGAAGTGCTGCAATTGAATTAGGACAAAACCAGAAGTTGGTTGAAAACGCACTCAAAATTGAGGAAGAGCAATTTTTAAAGACACTAGAACGAGGGTTGTTTTTACTTGATCAAGAATTAACTAAAATAACGGGTAACATTTTACCTGGAGATATTGCATTTAAACTTTACGATACTTACGGTTTTCCTTTAGATTTAACTGCTGATGTTTGTCGTGAAAAAAATATTACTGTTGATGAAATTGGCTTTAATTTATGCATGGAAGAGCAACGTAAGCGAGCCCGTGAATCAAGCGCTTTTAATGTTGATTATAGTAATGTTATCAAACTTGATGATAAAACAGAGTTTTTAGGCTACCAAGAAGCAGAATCATCAGGAAAAGTAATCGCGATATTTAAAGATGGTCAAAAAGTTGAAAGTGTTAATTCTGGCGATGATGCTATTGTCATTTTAGATAAGACACCATTTTATGGCGAGTCTGGCGGTCAAATTGGCGATAAAGGGTTATTAACAGCAGCAAATGTTGAATTTACTGTTTTAGATAGTCAAAAATACGGCAAAAGTATTGGTCATATAGGTAAAATAATTAAAGGTTCTTTAAAAGTTGGCGATAATGTTACTGCTGCAATTGATGTGGAATTACGTGAGCGTATTCGTCGTAATCATTCAGCTACACATTTGTTACAAGCTGCGTTGCAACGTGTTTTAGGTAATCATGTTCATCAAAAAGGGTCTTTAGTTAATGATAGCTATCTGCGTTTTGACTTTTCGCATAATCAAGCTATTACGCCTGAACAAATTATTGAGATAGAGAATTTGGTTAATCAACAGATTCGCCACAATTTACCTGTAGAGATTGAACTAATGCCAATTGATAAAGCCAAAGATAAAGGCGCTATGGCTTTATTTGGTGAAAAATACGAAGATATTGTTAGAGTTCTTACAATGGGTGATTTTTCAATTGAGCTTTGTGGTGGTACTCATGTAGATAGAACGGGTGATATTGGTTTATTTAAAATAATATCCGAATCAAGTATCGCATCTGGTGTGCGCCGTATTGAGGCAACTTCAGGGCAGAACGCAATGGATCTTATCCATCATGAGTCTAATTTATTAACTCAGATTGGGCAAGTAGTTAAAAGCGATAAGTCTGCTGTTTTAAATCGTATTGAGCAACTGTTTGAACAAACTAAACAGCTTGAAAAAACAATTGAGCAATTAAAAGCACAAAAAGCGAGCCAAGATAGTGCGCAATTGCTTAATCAATGCGAAAAAATCAATAGTACAAATTTGCTAATTGCTAAACTTGATAATGTCGAGGCAAAATTATTGCGCACTATGATTGACGATCTAAAAAATCAATTGAAAACAGGCGTAATTGTTTTAGCGGCCGTTAATGATGGCAAAATCAATTTAGCTGCTGGAGTCACCAATGATTTAATCGGTGTAGTTAAAGCTGGTGAATTAGTTTCTCAATTAGCGTTAAAAGTAGGTGGTAAAGGTGGTGGGCGACCTGATTTTGCTCAGGCAGGTGGAATGGATCTTTCAGCGTTACCAGAAGCGTTATCTTCTGTAAAAAAGGAAATCAGTAATAAATTACAAGCAAGTTAGTCCAGATATGCTCGATTATTTATTAGTTAAATATTAGAGTTTTTTCTGCAAAATTTTATCTTACTGATAGAAGGCTAGCGAAGCTATATCTTAAAAATTGTTTAGATATATACTTAACTGATATTAGGAGATCGAATGTTAATTTTAACTAGGAGAGTAGGTGAAACACTAATTATTGGTGATGATGTAGTCATTACTATTTTAGGTGTTAAAGGTAATCAAGTCAGAATTGGTATCAATGCCCCTAAAGAAGTTTCAATTCATAGGGAAGAGATATATAACAAGATTCATCAGTCAAAAGAGACAAATGATGAATTATCCAAGCCAATGGGGTGATATTGGGTAGGAAATAAACAATTAAGCGCACATAAACAAAAAAATGTTTGACTTATTTTTTGTAAACCGTAATATGTGCGCCACACATTATGATTTTGTTGCTAAAGCGAAATCATAATGTTTCGGTGAGATGGCCGAGAGGCTGAAGGCGCTCCCCTGCTAAGGGAGTATGCGGTCAAAAGCTGCATCGAGGGTTCGAATCCCTCTCTCACCGCCATTTAAAATTAAAATATGCATCCGTAGCTCAGCTGGATAGAGTACCCGGCTACGAACCGGGCGGTCAGGGGTTCGAATCCCTTCGGATGCACCATTTTAATAAATTCAAAATGCATCCGTAGCTCAGCTGGATAGAGTACCCGGCTACGAACCGGGCGGTCAGGGGTTCGAATCCCTTCGGATGCACCACTTTTTCATGAGTTTACACGCATCCGTAGCTCAGCTGGATAGAGCACTCGGCTTCGAACCGAGCGGTCAGGGGTTCGAATCCCTTCGGGTGCGCCATTTTGGTTGAATACCAATATAATTCTAGTATACTAAGTTCACAAATTTTAATATATGTAATTACCCACTTTTTGATTTATATGTTCTATTATCTATATTAGAATAATAATGAAGTGAAAATATTACTTAATTAATAATAATGGACATTATTTATGTTGGATCCGAATTTACTCCGAAATGAACTTGATCTTGTTGCTAATAAATTAGCACGCCGTGGATTTAAATTAGATGTTGATACTATCCGTCAACTAGAAGAAAAACGCAAAGTATTACAAGTTGAAACAGAGAATTTGCAAGCTGAGCGTAATGCTCGCTCAAAAGCAATTGGTGCAGCTAAAGCACGAGGCGAGGATATCTCAGCTGTACGTGAAGAAGTGAATAAACTTGGTGAAAAACTTAATAGCGCTAAAGCTGAGCTTGATATCTTACTTAACCAAATTAAAGATATAGCTTCGACTATCCCTAATATTCCTGATGACTCGGTTCCTGATGGCAAAGATGAAAATGACAATGTAGAAGTTTCTCGCTTTGGAACTCCAAGAACGTTTGATTTTCCGATTCAAGATCATGTTGCATTGGGTGAGCGCTTTGGTGGACTAGATTTCGCAGCAGGAGTAAAGCTAACCGGTGCACGTTTTGTCGTGATGAAATCACAAATAGCACGCTTACATCGAGCTATAACTCAATTTATGTTAGATTTGCACACTGAACAACATGGTTATGCCGAGATTTATGTGCCGTATTTGGTAAATCAGACAACTCTTTTTGGCACAGGACAATTGCCGAAGTTTGCGGGTGATTTATTTCATACTAAACCGCTAGATGAAGAAACAGAAAGCAGCAATTATGCATTAATTCCAACTGCTGAAGTGCCTGTAACCAATCTTGTGCGTGATGAAATTCTTGATGAAAGCGTATTACCATTAAAAATGACAGCACATACGCCGTGCTTCCGCTCTGAAGCAGGATCTTATGGTAAAGATACTCGTGGATTAATTCGTATGCATCAATTTGATAAAGTCGAATTGGTGCAAATTGTTAAGCCTGAAGAATCTATGCAAGCATTAGAAGAACTTACTGCCCATGCGGAAAAAGTTCTACAATTACTTGAATTACCATATCGAAAAATTGTGTTATGTACTGGCGATATGGGCTTTGGTTCATGTAAAACTTACGATCTTGAAGTTTGGGTTCCAGCGCAAAATACTTATCGTGAGATCTCTTCTTGCTCTAATATGTGGGATTTCCAAGCACGTCGCATGCAAGCTCGTTACCGTAATAAGGCCGATAATAAAACTTATTTAGTTCATACTTTAAATGGTTCAGGATTAGCGGTTGGTCGCACACTGGTTGCCATTATGGAAAACTACCAACAGGCAGATGGAACAATTAAAATCCCATCAGTCTTAATTCCTTATATGAATGGCGTTGAGTTTATCGGATAAAACTGGACATTACACATAACAATAGCGCTAATAATTAGCGCTATTTTTTTATTAATTAAGGTGGAAAAATGATAAAAGGCATTACACTTTCGATACTGGCGTCATGCCTTTTTGGTTTACTTTATTACTATCCTGTTTTATTACAACCGTTATCCGTTATTGATGTTTTCTGTTGGCGATTGTTAACTTCTTTTCCTGCCATTATTGTTCTTATTTCTATAGAAAAACAGTGGTCTGAAATTGCAATGCTATTAGCACGAATTAAGCAGCAACCATCGTTGCTTATTGGGCTGTTATTCTCTTCATTACTGCTAACAATACAAATGTTGATTTTTATTTGGGCTCCCCTTAATGGGCACGGGTTATCGGCATCACTAGGGTATTTTTTATTACCATTAACCATGGTAATTATTGGGCAGCTCATCTACCAAGAAAAGTTAAGTTTTTTACAAAAAATATCAGTTGGACTGGCGGTATTAGGCGTTATTATTGAAATCTATATGACCCAAGCATTTTCATGGGAAACTGCCGTTATTGCATTAGGTTACCCTATTTACTTCATGGTTCGGCGTAAGTTGCAAATAGAAGGTATTGCAGGTACATTTTCTGACTTCTTTTTTATTTTCTTAGGTTGCTTAGGCTACTTTTTTATAAGTCATCGTGTTAACAAGATACTTGATGATCTTATCCATTTCCATCTATATATTCCAATGTTGGGAATAATAACCGCACTAGCATTTGCGATGTATTTTATGGCAAGGCGACTATTACCAATGGGTTTGTTTGGTTTACTTGGTTATGTAGAGCCAGTATTACTTACTATTGTTTCTGTCTTATTTTTACATGAATCAATTTCGTCTGAACACATTGTTTCATATGGGCTTATTTGGTCGTCAGTTTGTGTTCTTGCTTTAGAAGGTTGCCTTTTTGTTTTACGAGCAATAAAGCGAAAAATAATATGGTGAAAACCGCAGATGGAAGGCATATGATCATTCATATGCCTTTTATTTTATTTACTGAAAGTGACATAATGGCCATAAGATTCTAAAATACCTTGGATCCTGTCCATGGTTTCTCTTGGCGGTGCCTCAACGCCAGCTAACTTATATTCGTCACCAAGCGTGTCCCATTTATAAGCGCCCAATTTGTGATAAGCTAATAATTCTACGCGCTCAATATTATCCATTCCTTGAATGAATTTACCGAGTAAATGAGCGGAATCATCATCATCAGTCCATCCCGGTACAACCACATAACGTATCCAAGTTCTTTTGTTAATTTTTTGTAGATGTTTAGCAAATTCTAGAACACGTTTATTAGGTACACCCACTAGTTTTTGATGAATTTCATCATTGACCTGTTTTAAATCGAGCATCACTAAATCAGTGACTTCTAAAAGTTCATCCATTATATGATCGAGTTGTCTAGCATACCCATTAGTATCTAAGCAGGTACTAATACCCTCTTGATGGCAAGCTCTAAACCATTGAGTAACAAATTCAGCTTGTAAAGTTGCTTCACCACCAGAGGCCGTTACACCGCCACCATTTGGCATAATGAAGCTTTTGTAAGAAACAATCTCTTTCATCAACTCATCAACGGTAACTTCTCGACCTGCTTTTAAATCCCACGTATCGCGATTATGGCAATACAAGCAGCGCATTAAGCACCCCTGAAAAAAGACAATAAAACGAATCCCAGGACCATCTACAGTACCGAAAGATTCGAAAGAGTGAATACGACCTATAATAGGCGACTTTGTTGTCATAATTATGTTTTGTTGTTCCATAGATAATCTCTAATCATTGCTCATATTGCTTTTTTAATCATTTTAACCCTGATAATGACCAAATTACACCCATTGTATTAATCAATACGAATTATATTTCCGTTTAATTATATCGAATAATGACCCATAATATTTAATTATTATCATCGTATTCATATTTAATTACAGTGATACAAATAGTATTTTAGCGTTGATAAAAAAATAGCGCCTTAAGGGCGCTATTTTAATTAAGTTAATCAATGACTAAACTACATAGATTGCGTAAATGTACGGCTAATTACGTCTTTTTGTTGTTCTTTAGTTAATGAGTTGAAACGTACTGCATACCCAGAAACACGAATTGTTAATTGTGGATATTTTTCAGGGTTTTCCATCGCATCTAATAGTGTTTCACGGTTTAATACGTTAACATTTAGATGTTGTCCACCTTCAATTGTTGCTTCATGGTGGAAGTAACCATCCATTAAGCCAGCAAGGTTGCGTTTACGTACATCATCATCTTTACCTAATGCATTTGGAACGATAGAGAAAGTATAAGAAATACCGTCTTTAGCGTAAGCAAATGGTAGTTTAGCAACAGAAGTTAATGAAGCCACAGCACCTTTTTGGTCACGTCCGTGCATTGGGTTAGCACCTGGTCCAAACGGTGCTCCTGCACGACGTCCATCTGGTGTGTTACCTGTTTTCTTACCATATACAACGTTTGATGTAATTGTAAGTACAGATTGTGTTGGAATTGCATTACGATAAGTTTTAAGTTTTTGAATTTTCTTCATGAAACGTTCAACTAAATCAACAGCAATGTCATCAACTCGTGGGTCATTGTTACCAAATTGTGGGTATTCACCTTCAATTTCGAAGTCAGTCGCTAAACCATCTTCATCACGAACTGTTTTTACTTTAGCGTATTTAATCGCAGAAAGTGAGTCAGCAGCAACAGAAAGACCCGCAATACCACATGCCATAGTACGAATAACATCACGATCATGTAATGCCATTAAAGATGCTTCGTAGCTGTATTTATCGTGCATGTAGTGAATTGCATTTAATGCTGTTACGTATTGTTTTGCTAACCAATCCATGAAGTGGTCTAAACGAGCAAATACTGTATCGAAATCTAAATATTCATCCATAATTGGATCTTCTTTAGGACCGACTTGCATTTTTAATTTTTCATCCACACCGCCGTTGATTGCGTATAGAAGTGTTTTAGCAAGGTTTGCACGCGCACCAAAGAATTGCATTTGTTTACCAACGATCATTGGGCTTACACAACATGCAATCGCGTAGTCATCGTTATTAAAGTCAGGACGCATCAAGTCATCGTTTTCATATTGTAATGATGATGTGTCAATTGATACTTTTGATGCAAATTCTTTGAATCCACTTGGTAATTGTTCAGACCAAAGGATTGTCATGTTAGGTTCAGGCGATGGACCCATTGTGTATAAAGTATTTAAGAAACGGAAAGAAGTCTTAGTTACTAAAGTACGTCCATCAACACCCATACCTGCGATAGATTCGGTTGCCCAAATTGGGTCACCTGAGAATAATTCATCATATTCAGGCGTACGTAAGAAACGAACCATACGTAATTTCATTACAAAATGGTCAACAATTTCTTGCGCATCTTTTTCAGTAATTAATCCAGCAGCAAGATCACGTTGGAAGTAAATATCAAAGAAAGTCGATGTACGACCTAATGACATTGCCGCACCATTTTGTGATTTAACCGCAGCTAAATAACCAAAATAAGTCCATTGAACAGCTTCTTGTGCTGTTTTAGCAGGTTCAGAAATATCGAAACCATATTTAGCCGCCATTTCTTTGATTTGACCAAGTGCACGATGTTGTTCTGCGATTTCTTCACGACGTTGCATTGTCATGGCTAAATCAACACCATTTTCAAAATCAGCTTGTAGTGAATTGAATTGTGCAAATTTGTCTTTCATTAAGTAGTCGATACCGTAAAGTGCTACACGACGGTAATCCCCAATGATACGACCACGACCATAAGCATCAGGAAGACCAGTGATAACACCTGATTTACGACAACGAAGGATATCTGGCGTATAGATATCGAAAACACCTTGGTTGTGGGTTTTGCGGTATTCAGTGAAGATTTTTTTGACTAATGGATCTAGCGTTCTGTTATAAGCTTTACAAGAATTCTCGATCATTTTGATACCACCAAACGGGATAATCGCACGTTTTAGTGGTTTTTCAGTTTGTAAGCCAACAATTTTTTCTAAATCTTTTTCAATATAACCTGCGTCATGAGCAGTAATTGTCGAAATAACACTGGTATCAAAATCCACAGGGGCATGGGTAGCATTTTCAACTTTGATGCCTTCCATTACTTTAGCCCATAACTTAGTTGTAGCTTCTGTCGCGCCAGCTAAGAAAGACTCATCACCCTCGTATGGCGTGTAGTTCTTTTGAATAAAATCGCGGACATTAACATTATTTTGCCAATCACCATCTTTAAATCCTTTCCAAGCAACAGCTTGTACTTCGTTTAAATTACTCATAGTTTTTCACCTCAGGTTTACAAAAATATCTATTCATCCTTTTTTATATGAGGATAAATATCATAAAATCAATGTGGCTTACGTAAATATAAAGCCCAATAAGGTAGTGCAACCGCTAAACCACCTAAAATATTCCCAATTGTTACAGGAATTAAATTATTTAAAACAAAATGCGTTACCGTTAGTTCTTTAAATGCATCAGGAGACACGCCAATTGCTTGCCAAAATTCGGGTGACGCAAAGTTATTAATCACAATGCCCATTGGGATCATAAACATATTAGCAATGCTATGCTCAAAACCACTGGCAACAAACATTGCAACAGGAAGGACCATGATTAACATCTTATCAAGTAAACTACGACCAGCATAACTTAGCCATGCAGCCAAACAAACCATTAGATTAGCTAAAAAACCAAGGCATATGGCTTCAATAAAGGTATGATGTAACTTGTGATCTGCCGTTTGAAGAACATTTAGTCCCCATAAGCCATTAGCAACCATATACTGGCCAGAAAACCAAATTACTGTGACAAACAGTATAGCACCAATAAAGTTACCGATATAGACTAAAATCCAATTACGGAGCATTTTTATCCAGCTCACTTTGTGCGTCATTTTAGGCAAAATCGTTAATACTGTTGAAGTAAATAAGTCTGAGCCACAGCAAACAACCAGCATAAGACCTAATGAGAAACAAATGCCCCCCACCAATTTTGCTAAGCCAAACGCAACCGTTGCAGTGCCTGTGGTTACGGTAATGTAAAATACGAAAGCAATTGAGATAAAAACACCTGCAAGAATTGCAGATAAAATCGTGCTAGCTGGGTGTTTGTTTACTTTGTAATGGCCAATGTCTTCGGCAATTTGGGTCATTTGTGCGGGAGAATATGAATCAACAAGTTTATCTGTGCTCAAACTAACATCCTTAAAAAAACTAGGGTTTTATGAGAGGCATAGTATACTCAAAATTTGACGCAGATCACGTTTTTTTTTATTAAAAATAATTTAAAGCTCAAAAAACGTTGTTTATTAAAGATATTGACTATAGTAAAAAAAGAGTAAGCTCTATTTTATAAAAAAGATATACTATTATCTTTAATAAACCACTTTAGTAACGTGAATTTGTGTATGATGCAGGCTTACTTTGCTTGCTACTCAGTATGGTATCTAATTCAATTTATTAGAGAAATTTCAACAAGAAAGTCTGGTTAATTTTTTAAACAAAAGTTAATGTGCTTTTTTGTTACTCTTATCATAGAATAGCGCCTTTTGAGGCTATCTTGGCAATGTTTTGATATTTAAATGTTGTGGTATTCAAAGTTTTCCAGAAAAATTCGTTCCTCTTTTGTCACTCGGTTTTACGCAATCACGCTGATTTATTGCCGATAAAACAGTATCTCACTAAACATCTTTGTTTGGTGGGCTAATCTGACTCCGTCGGTGGTATCTTCTGCCACCGGATAACACTGTGCTATTATTCAGTTAGCGGATTAAAAAGGAAGCCTTTTTATTAAAAAAATACTTCAGAAAAACCATTGATTTTATTGAAGTTTTTATTTTGTGTAAAATCATATAGTTACAAAGTATTACGTATAAAGTATTACACTTTTTGGCTTGACTTCTAAGCCTAAAATTTTTAAGCTTTTTATTGACTTACGCAACTGCGCTGATTTATTGCCGATAAAACAGTATCTCACTAGCTATCTTTGTTTGGCGGGCTAATTTGGCTCTATCGGTGGCATATTCTGCCACCGAATAGCACTGTGCGATTATTCAGTTAGCGGATTAAAAATAAAGCCTTTTTATTAAAAAATACTTCAGAAAAGCCATTGATTTTATTTAAGTTTTTATTTTGTGTAAAATCATATAGTTACAAAGTATTACGTATAAAGTATTACACTTTTTGGCTTGACTTCTAAGCCTAAAATTTTTTAAGCTTTTTATTGACTTACGCAACTGCGCTGATTTATTGCCGATAAAACAGTATCTCACTAGCTATCTTTGTTTGGCAGGCTAATCTGACTCTATCGGTGGTATATTCTGCCACCAAATAACACTGTGCGATTATTCAGTTAGCGGATTAAAAAGAAAGCCTTTTTATTAAAAAAACACTTCAGAAAAGCCATTGATTTTATTCAAGTTTTTATTTTGCGTGAAATCATATAGTTATAAAGTATTACGTTTTTTGGCTTGGCTTCTTAGCCTAAAATTTTGTAAGCGTTTTAGGTAGCTATGCAATTATGGTAATGATGCGTAAGCCGTTTGTCAGTTTATTCTTTCTAAAACAATAATCTATTTTGCTCCCATGTAACCTAGCTGGCGCCATGATTCGTAAACGACAACAGCTACCGAGTTAGATAAGTTCATACTACGGCTTGTGGCTAACATAGGAATACGTATTTTTTTATCCTGAGGCAGTGCATCTAATATTGTGTTAGGTAAACCGCGGGTTTCTGGGCCAAACATTAAAAAGTCATTTTGTTGATAATTAACTTCACTATGCGGTTTTTGTCCTTTTGTGGTTAAAGCATACACTTGTGTTAACCAGTCTATTTGATTGGTATCTACAAAATGGTCCAAATTTTTGTAACGTTTTACATCGACAAATTCTTGATAATCAAGCCCTGCTCGTTTTAGCTTTTTGTCATCCCAATAAAAGCCCATGGGTTCAATAATATGTAAGTTAAAGCCAGTGTTAGCGCAAAGGCGAATAATGTTGCCTGTATTGGCAGGAATTTCCGGTTCAAATAAAACGATGTTTAATGCAGTATTTGACACAATAGTTCTCTTTTATTATTTATATTTATGAATGGGTAATATTATCACAATTCGAAGTCCACCAAGGTGGCTTTTTTCTGCGGTAACCGTGCCGTGATCGCGTATGATTGCATTAGCGACTATTGCGAGCCCGAGTCCTGTTCCACCAGATTGTCGATCACGCGCTTCGCTTGTGCGATAAAATGGCCTAAATATTTGCGCTAATTCACTTTCAGCTACACCTATGCCATCATCATCTATGGTAATTGTTACCTTTTGTTTTTTTACTTCAAAATTGATAATAATTTGTTTGTTTGAATAGCGAAATGCGTTTCGTATAACATTTTCAAGTGCACTGCATAACGCTACGGGATAACATAAAATAGTGTGGTTAGTTGGTTGATTAACCACTGAAAAATTTTTTCCTATTTGTTCTGCTTCAAACGCCGCATTATCCAACACGGGTTTAAATAGAAGATCAATTTGATTAAATTCACGAATTTCATTATTGTCATATTGCTGCCTTGCCAATAATAGTAAGTCACCAATCATAGCATCTAGCTTTATTGCTTCATTATTGATACGTATAACTTCACTGCTTTCGCCTTGTTTTCGACGTAATAAGGAGGTAGCAAGTTGTAAGCGTGTTAGTGGTGTGCGTAATTCGTGAGAGATATCCGAAAACAGACGTTGTTGCAACGTTTGCATTCGTTTTAGCTCTCTTAACATAAGGTTAAAACTAGCGCCCGTTGCTTTATATTCAGACGATCCTATTTTTTCAAGATCTGGCCACTCTTGCAAATTACCTTTAGCAACCTGATCTGCTGCTTGTTTTAGCTTTCTTGCCGGTTTTGCTATGCTCCAAGATAACCAAAGTAAAAAAGGTGAACTGGCAAGCATAGTCAGCGTTAGTAATAAAAAAGGGTGATCAAAAATAAAATTAACAAATTGGGATTGGCTATCTGTTGCGGGTTGTAAAATATATAATTGATATTGCGCATTTGTATAATGAATTAAAAAAGGGCCGATAATTTCTTGGGTATCATAAATCTGCTTTGCTGGATCATCAACATTATGAGATTTTTGACTAAAGTTTTTTATCAAATCAATATTTTTAGTTTCAGCTGTTATAATTTGCTCATTGGGAGTAACTATAAATAAAGATTGAGCTGGTTTTTGGTGCGTATTCATTACCACAATAAAGCGCATCCACCAGCGAAAACTATCTTTGGGTACATTGGCAAGATCATTTTCAATTTGCCGAGCAAGTTTATTACCGATTTCTTTATCTTTATTTGCTAAATACGTTAAATTTCGCGAATCGAGATTGGGTAACACCATAATTAACATTAAGAAAGAAGCTATCGTTAATAAAAATATAGTGAAAATTTTGATAGCTAGCCTGTCAAAAAACCACATGTTATCTGGCCTTTATTATCATATTATTCTAGTCTTGTAATAAATCATCATGTGGGTCAATGACAAATAAGTAGCCTTTAGAACGTAATGTTTTAATCCAAGGTAAACCATCACTTCTTGGCGGAAGCTTTTTGCGCAAATTAGACACATGAACATCAATTGAGCGAGCTAGTGGGACAAACTTTTTCCCTAAAACCGATGCAGTTAGCATGTCTCGTGAAATTATTTTGCCCCCTTGCTCAATAAATTTTAGCAATACTTGAAACTCTGTCCCAGTTAATTCAATGTACTTATTATCAAAAAAAACAGCTTGTTGTTTTCGATTTACGTTAAGTTTATCAATAATATATTGAATTGGCTTATCAGAATCATCATTTGAGATATTATCCCAACGCGCTCTTCGTAACTGCGCATTAATCCGAGCTATAAGTTCTCTGTCATTGAATGGTTTTAGAATGTAATCATCAGCTCCAAGCTCAAGCCCATTAACTTTATCATGTTCACTATCTTTGGCTGTTAAAAAAATAATCGGAACGGTAAATTTAGCTCTGAGTTGAGATAATACATTAAACCCGTTCATTTCAGGCATCATAATATCAAGTAAAACAAGATCGATAGTATCATCAAATTTTTCTAAAGCTTCAATGCCCGTATTAGCGATTTCAATTTGATACCCTTCTAATTCGAGCAATTCACGTAATAATAAAGCAATCTCAACATCATCATCAACTATAAGTAATTTGCTATTCATTACACTCCTCTTTATAGCATTTATTTTTTGATATTTATTTTAAATAACAAGCATAATTTATGCACAAAATCCATTATATAGGTAAAAAATACAAATAATATAGTAACGTATTGTTAAGTTTTATAAAGTAAATATTTTTACGTTATTAAATCCTTGATCAATTAAATAAAGCGCTTGTAACTTGCTCATAACACCACGATCGCAATATAGTAAATATTGTTTTGACTGATCCAAATTGCCAAATTGTGTTGCTAATTTATAAAATGGAATAAGTTTGATTTCAACGTCATTCAATACCAGTGGATTATCCTCTTGCTCGTCTGGCGAACGAATGTCAATGACCACGTGATCAGCATTAAGTGTTGTGATTGTTTCAACATGAGTAATCTTGGTGTCAGCTTGTTTAGCTATCTCACGAATATCAATATTTTCAGCTTCAGCAACAGCTTTATCCAAAATCGTGAAATCAAAATTCAGCTCTTCCGCTTCAATTTTTTCTTTTACCGCTTTAACTGTTGGGCTTTTAGAAATCACACCACAAAATTCTGGCATGGTTTTAGCTATATCCTCAGTACCAATTTGGCGCGCAAGATTGATAATTGTTTCTTTATCATGTGTGATTAGAGGTCGTAAGATTAGTGTGTCACTAACATTATCAATTAATCGTAAATTGGTCAGCGTTTGGCTCGATACTTGCCCTAATGCCTCTCCAGTAACAAGTGCTTCTACTTTATAACGCTGTGCAATTTTTGATGCAGCACGAACCATCATCCGTTTTAAAACAACGCCCATTTGTCCATCATCGATCTTCTCAAGAATTTCACCAACCACATCAGAAAAATTAATCGCAATAAAACGCACTTTATGCGAACTACCATAACGTTCCCAAAGATAATGAGCCATTTGTTTAACACCAATCTCGTGAGTTTTTCCACCAAGATTAAAGAAACAATAATGTACACGGCTTCCACGTCGCATTAACATATAACTTGACACGCCTGAATCAAAACCACCCGATATAAGTGAAATGACATCTTCTTGTGTACCCGTTGGAAAACCACCAATGCCAGCATGTCGACCTTTAACAAGTAGTAATTTGTCGTTATCAATTTCAAGGTTAACCGTAATTTCTGGATGATTTAATTTAACCTTAGCCGAAGAAACATATTGATTGAGCCCACCACCAACATAACGTTCAACATCAATTGAAGAAAATTCATGCTTGCCACGACGTTTTACACGTACACAAAATGTTTTATCTTCAATTAATGGCGCATAATAAACCACTGCCTTTTCAAAAATATCATGCATATCAACGAAAGTGATTTCATCAACGGCTAAAATATGATGAATACCGGGGATCCTTGTTAATAATTCGAGTATCTTGGCTTCACTATTTTCAATTTTTGGGCGAACTTCAATAAAATCCCAATGACGAATCACGGCAACATCTTCAATATGATGTTTTAAAATATTACGAATATTGCTGGTGAGTATTTTAATAAAACGTAAACGAACAGAATCACTTTTGATGGTTATTTCAGGAAAAAGTTTAACAATAAATTTCATAAATAGAGCTTACCATAATAAAAATGGCGACATTATACTGCTTTTTAGACAAGAACGCACAATTGATTATTATACTCTCACTATTAGAGCAAGCTGGCTAATATTGCATATTTTTCTATTAATGCTAACCCTGTAAATAGTGTGATTGTAGATAAATCTGGCATGGTTGTGCTTACTTAGTACTATTATTACTGTTTTTTTCATCTGATGAATTTCCACTGACAGAACAATATCCAGAATATTTTAACAAATATGCAATTGATGCTTGGATAGGACAAATTCAAGTATGGGGGAAAAGAACAGTTATTACATGCTGTATGCAAGGCATAATGACGCCAATTCAAGTTGAAAAATAGTTTTGGTTGTAATAACGGTAATATCGATTTAGTTTAAAAATTAGTAACTTTTTATTAATTAAAAAGGACATTTTATACAACAAGCCAACAATTCTTGAAATTTTACTTGCTTGTTGGCTTGTCTTTCGCTAATATTTCGCACCAATAGATTCTGTTGTAGAACATATAAAATTGACAGGTTGAAATGTACGAATTTTTGATTGTGAGTTATTTGATTATCGCTTTAGCGATTATCGCTTTAGTTTTGATTCAACGAGGCAAAGGGGCTGATATGGGTTCTTCTTTTGGCTCGGGTGCGTCAGCAACTTTGTTTGGTTCTTCTGGTAGTGGAAATTTTTTAACTCGCGCTACAACTTTGTTAGGTATTTTGTTTTTTATCATAAGCATTTTACTATCGAATTTGGGTAGCAAACCGCACGTAACTAAAACTGGCGAGTTTGATAGCCTTGAAGATACTATACCAACAACAACGCAACAAAACGAAAGCAAAACGGAACAAATAACCGCTCCAGTTGCTCAACCAACACAACAGAATTCAACATCGGATATTCCTGAATAAAAACGGCGCCGTGGTGGTGAAATTGGTAGACACGCTATCTTGAGGGGGTAGTGCTCTAAGAGCATGCGGGTTCAAGTCCCGCCCACGGCACCAAATCAATAAACAGTAACATTCTTTTAAACCCTACAAAGCACATCAAACCCAGTAATAATAAGCCTTTGAGGTTATTTTATTGCCCATTAAGTATCAGTAAGGTACATTTACAACCAAAATTTTTAGGACTATATTAAGGACTATGCAAACATATTAAAATAATTTCATAGTCCCATAAGAGAAAAGTATACCTAAAAAGTAACCCCAATGACTGATACGCAAATAAAGAATGCCAAGCCACAAAGTAAGGATTATCCTATTTATGATGGAAATGGTTTGCTTTTACTTATTAAGTCAACAGGGGCAAAAATATGGCAATTCAGATATTATCGCCCTATAACTAATAATAGGACTACTGTAAGCTTCGGAAGTTATCCTGAAGTTTCGCTACAACAGGCACGAAAACAACGAGACGAAGCACGCGAATTAATTAAACAAGGTGTAGATCCACAACATTACAAAGCGGAACAAGAACAACGCAAACAAGAAGCTTGCAGCAATACCTTTTATGCCATGGCTGAAAGATGGCTTAAATTCAAAGATGTAATTGAAAGCGCATTATCTCATGTGGATAAAAACGCAGTAAGGCGAGCCTATAACAAAGCTGAGTATGAGCGTCAAAAAAGAATCATGCTTGATTGGTGGGGTGACTTTGTCGAGCAAGCAAGCCAAGGAAATGTCTCATTATCTGGTACTCGTAATTTAAAGTTAGTAAATCATTAACCATATCGCGCTATTCATACCGTGCCCCATATTTGGGTTACGATAAAACCGTCACTCAAATTTGAGTTACTTCAATAATACCCCCCTCAAAATTGAGGGGCTTTTTCAAATGTCACCCTTTACTTATATTAGTCATTAGGCTGTTTTTATATCTAACCCCATAATTTAAAACTTTTAATATAAAGTGTTCACTACTATATACATTATTAAAACAATCCTGATCCTGTAATTAACCAATTGAAATATAAATATATTTATATAAACCCATTTATCTATGAAAATAAAATCATTATTAATCATGGCGTTAATTTATGGTGATTTTTAGGTTGATCCAGAGCGGAATTAAAAGCCTAAATGCTTTATGGTGATTTCCACCATGCAGGTATTAAATTTGCAATCAGCTAAAAAGCCAGCAGGTTTATTACATTGGCTCGAGCTATTCATGGTTACCCATTTAGTAATAGCAGTCAAAAAAATTATTTCAATTCGCGGTTTTGCATAAAAAGTAGGGTGAGCGGTTTTAGCGATGTAGAATCATAGAAATTTGCTACCCCTTCCTATTGGCTAGGCTAATTTTGGACACGTTAAAAAGCAATCTAATAATTTGCCTTATTGGATTATAATAACCTTATTATTAGTAAGTTCGGTGGCAATAGGCAAGGAGAAAATCAAAATTAAAGGACATGTTAGAGCTAGGGCAAGAGTATTTGCATAAGCAGGGTTATATCAATAATGGCGAAGTGATCCCCCTCTGTGGCTGGACTGGCTTTATATGCTAACTGTTCAAGGTCAAGTTTATATAATTATGCAAGTTCAAGCGAAGAATTTAAGGACATGTTAGAACTTATCAAGGCACGCCAAGAAGTGGAATTAATTAATAAAGGCTTAAAAGGCGAATTTAACGCGAGTATTGCCAAATTGATGCTTGCTAATCATGGTTATTCTGAAAAACAGATATTAGATCATCAATCTATGGGTAGTGGCATTACAGCCAAATCCCAACCAATGCGTATTGAGTTAGTAGCACCATAATTTAATAGATAATCACTAGTACTTATAAAAAGGTATCCAAGCAAGTATCCAGCAAAAAGCACCTAATAAGTGGATACCAATTTCATCATACAAGCCAGTTAACAAGTTAGCGCACGCCAAGAGCGTACTTAATAGATACGTACTAACCATAGTTATATATCTTTGGTTTAATTAATGTGAAATCTGATGAATTGGTACGCACTAAAAATATATTTAACGAATAGCAACTAATAGAAGATAATGCTGAAATAATTACAACAGTTCGCTTCCATAAAAAAATGGAGGCAGCTTATCCTTATTATGAAGATAGCTATAATTGTAGTATCTTATATGGGGTTGAATTTAAAAATCCCGATAAAGGCTTATTATTTTGCTGATAAACGTGCTTTATGTTTTGAAGCAGCGCGACGGCTTAAATATTTATTGCTGTTTTTTGCAAATGCTCTCATTTCTTTATCTTCAAGTGTTATTTTAATTCTGTAATTCTAACATAATTAAGTTGTGTTCATATATATTCAGTTATATACTTTTAAACACAGGGAATTATTAGAACCTGTATATCTATTAAATGGTTGCCGTCAATTTATTTAAATGTGATTTTTATTTTAACGAGATAATGAATGCAAAATATCCAAGTAAATAGATATCCTGCATTAAATAAAATTTTGTGGGACTATCAAGGAAAGACAATTCCAGAAGACGAAGCTTTCAAAATTTATGAAAGAAGATGGTGCTTTATTAAAGATGTAAAGCTTGCTGCCAATGAAAAAAAATTAATCCATAAACTTATTAAAGAGTACGGAAATGGTTATTTCCTACCT
>NZ_LZGV01000037.1:0-549 GCF_001690265.1 Gilliamella sp. HK2 | reverse complement strand
GTTCAAGACTATAACTACCGTGATGCCAAAGCCGATTTACTCACTGATATCAACACCCAACCGAAAACCACCACCACGCAAGGCACTGATTACCGTTACGAAGAGCATTATAAAAACGGACAAGGTCAGCAGAGTAAGCCAAATGATAAAGCCGCTAACTCTAGCCAACCACAAACCGCTAACCCGTCACCGCAAGATGACGGTATTGAGCAAGATAACGCCATTGAAAGCGGTCAATGGTATGCCAAAATCCGCCATGAGCAGGCGATTAGCCAGCAAATTATCATTAAAGGTAAGAGTAATCGCTATAACCTTGCCCCCGGTCAATGGATTAATATCAACGGCAGTCCGCTAACGAATATTAATGACGGTATCCTCATTTTAAGTGTACAAGGGCAAGGTAACCGTACTGATGCCTATGCCCTCCCCTTTACCGCCATTCCCTATCAAGCCTTAAAACCCTATCGCCCCGCGCCTATACGCTGGCCACAAGTCAATGGCACCTTACCCGCACGGGTCACTAGCCCTGATAATGACACCTATGGCTAT
>NZ_LZGV01000036.1:0-2961 GCF_001690265.1 Gilliamella sp. HK2 | reverse complement strand
ATTTATGCCAGAAGAAGACTTTACTTGGCCAATCAAAGTCAACTGGCCAGAAGAAATCGACAAAAAATCCAAAGCCAGCTCGCTTGAAGAGTATCAACAAATAGATGCCGAATATAAAAAGTTAGGAAATAAATAATGCCATCCAAATATCAACCGCAAGTGTCATGCTGGCGCGAAGATTTGCACAAAGGTGTATATACAACGCAATTGCCTTTAAGTAATAATAAAAAATTACGTTATGCTAATGATGATTATTGTGAATTTTCACGGCGTTCAGGAGGAGGATTTTTTGCTCGTGGGATTACAGCATTTATTTCCTCAATTCTTTTTTTATTATCATTATTTTTTGTATTTACGGGGATTTTCGTTATTACAGTGAGCGATGATAGAATAATAATAATATCAGTTATTTTATTGATAATATTTGTCGCTTATTTTCTTCTTCAATTCTTACTAAATACACTGTTTGCCCCCGAGGATTGCCCCATCCGTTTAAACCGTAAAACAGGTAAAGTTTATATTTATGACCATTCTCTTTTATATTTTGGAACATGGACTACCCTTACTCGCTCGCCCTTTAGAGCTAAAGAGATAACCGTTAAAGAGTTTAATTGGGCAGATATTCAAGGGTGTATGACCTCAGTATCGGTACCGACGGGCAGTGGCGGAATGGTTAGAAGTTATCGCCTAGAGTGTGTGGTATGTGAGCCTAATACCACCAATGTAATTGACCACTTTCTGTTGGCGGCCGGTAGCAGTTTAGGTTATGACGAATGGATGTGGATAAATAGCTATATGGCTTTTTCTGATAATAATTTGGATGCCGAATTTATGCCAGAAGAAGACTTTACTTGGCCAATCAAAGTCAACTGGCCAGAAGAAATCGACAAAAAATCCAAAGCTAGCTCGCTTGAAGAGTATCAACAAATAGATGCCGAATATAAAAAGTTAGGAAATAAATAATGCCATCCAAATATCAACCGCAAGTTTCCGCATGGCGCGAAGATTTATACAAAGGGGTTTATACAACGCAATTGCCTTTAAGTAATAATAAAAAATTACGTTATGCTAATGATGATTATTGTGAATTTTCAAGAAGATTCACAGGGATGAAATATTCTCTTCGTTGTATAACAGCAATCTTCTCTTTAATATTTGTTATCTCTATAATATTAGGAATATTATTTATTATTTATATTATTACTAAACTAAATGACGGAAGGTCTATATTTATACTTTGTACTTTTTTAATAATATTGTCATTTCAGCTCTTTCTTCAGATGTTTTTGAATATTTGTTTTGCTCCTGAAGATTGCCCAATACGGTTAAATCGTAAAACAGGTAAAGTTTATATTTATGACCATTTTATTTTGTACTTTGGATCATGGGCAACTTTCACTCGTTCTCCCCTTAGAGCTAAAGAGATAACCGTTAAAGAGTTTAATTGGGCAGATATTCAAGGGTGTATGACATCAGTATCAGTTCCTCTTGCTAGTGGCGGAATGGTTAGAAGCTATCGTCTAGAATGTGTGGTATGTGAGCCTAATACCACTAAAGTGATTGATCACTTTTTGTTGGCTGCTGATACCAGTTTAGGTTATGAGGAATGGATGTGGATAAATAGCTATATGGCTTTTTCTGATAATAATTTGGATGCCGAATTTATGCCAGAAGAAGACTTTACTTGGCCAATCAAAGTCAACTGGCCAGAAGAAATCGACAAAAAATCCAAAGCTAGCTCGCTTGAAGAATATCAACAAATAGATGCCGAATATAAAAAGCTAGGAAATAAATAATGCCATCCAAATACCAACCGCAAGTTTCCGCATGGCGCGAAGATTTATACAAAGGGGTTTATACAACCCGCCATTATTTAAGTAATAATAAAAAATTACGTTATGCTAATGATGATTACTGTGAATTTTCTAGGCGAACAATAGGATGGAAGTGGGTTCCGCGTTGGATCACGATTATTTGTTTAGTAATGCTTATTTTATTGCTGATTTTTGGAGTATATATTGCATTTTATGGTATTACTTTTGAAACTGAAGGGATACTTATATCTATACCTTTTGGGCTATTATTCCTTTATCTAATATATTTCTTCTTACAGCTTGTTTTCTATCTATTCTATGCTCCCGAGGATTGCCCAGTACGTTTTAATCGTAAAACCGGTAAAGTTTATATTTATGACCATTTTCTTTTATATTTTGGTTCGTTAGAAACATTTACTCGTTCACCATTTAGAGTGAAAGAGATAGCAATGAAAGAGTTTGATTGGGCAGATATTCAAGGGGTAATGACCTCAGTATCGGCGCCGATTTCTGGTGGTGGTATGGTCAGAACTTACCGTATAGAGTGTGTGGTATGTGAGCCTAATACCACCAATGTAATTGACCACTTTACTTTTTGTATAGATAGCAGTTTAAGTTACGATGAGTGGATGTGGGTGAATAGTTTTATGGCATTTTCGGATAAAAACCTCGATACCGAACAGATGCCAGATGAATACGAGTGGTCAGTAAAAATCAATTGGTCCGAAGAACTCGACAAAAAATCCAAGGCCAGCTCGCTTGAAGAGTATCAACAAATAGATGCCGAATATAAAAAGCTAGGAAATAAATAATGCCATCCAAATACCAACCGCAAGTTTCCGCATGGCGCGAAGATTTGCACAAAGGTGTATATACAACACAATTACATTTAACTAATAATAAAAAATTACGTTATGCTAATGATGATTATTGTGAGCTTTCTCGGCGGTTCACGGGGATGGGAAGCTTATTAATTAGATTGATTGTTATTATTCTTTTCTTTATATGTGTATTGATGATAATTTCTGGATTAGTTGCTGTACTTTTTGCTATATTTTATCTTGATACCCATAAAGCACTATTTATTCTTTCATTTTTTTTATTTTTAATATCCAGTCCAATATTTATTCAATTTTTTCTTACTTTT
>NZ_LZGV01000035.1:0-1236 GCF_001690265.1 Gilliamella sp. HK2 | reverse complement strand
AAAGGTAGGCTTTCGTATATTATTAACTGGCGAAAGTGCCAATATCCCCAAGATAAAGAACAGATAACTCACCATTTGCCATCGCTCATGATATTGCTTAATGAGCATAATAATAAATAATGCGCCACCGATAAAGGTCGATAGTATTGCTAATATCATCATTACTTTTCCGCCCCAACCTCACAACGTATTTTATCCCAACCTTGGTAAGGTTCGGGTTTTAGATTTTTTATTGAATTTACCCGTAATTGATATTCTTTATTATCAATAAGGCTATCATAAGCACCAAATTTAGAGCCATCCCTAACCCTTTCATCAGAAAATGCTGCTGATGGATAAAAAATCTGAAAATTCCAAAAACCATTTTCATAATCAAAGTCATCATATTCATAAGATGCGCCAAATATCACCTCATGATTTTTTAAAATAAAATAGCCGGTATTACCCGAAATAGTAATCGGTGTATTTGGTTTTTCCGGTTCATAATAAGTATCCTCAATTGGCGAATCATCCACCCCAATAAAGTAAGCCACTTCTTCTCCGGGGACAGCAGCCATTGGAGAGACCATCGCTTTTATAAAATGTCTGCCCCCATCGACTGAAAAAACAAAATCGGACAGATCATCGGTAGGAATGGCAATATACTGTTTGCCGGGGTTATAGTAGTTAAATTTCGGTAAATGATAAGCCGTATAAAATCGTTCGGTAATTAAGGTATGAATATTATTTTTATCATCATGATACCAAATCAATCCACTGCAATTTTCACCTTGTAGCTCTAAATAACGATCGGCATCATATCGATAAATTACCTGCCGCTTTTTACTGACATAATAAAAGGAATAATCTAGCAAATCACCATTTCTGGCAATACTATGGAATAATTGATAGCCTTCTTTAGGTAATGGTTTAGGGCTCATAAGTGGCATGGGTTCGGTGGTGGGGAATGGCGCCAAAGTCGATAAAATCACGACCAAAACCACGGGGACAACCAATAACATTATCAACAATTGAGTTATTTTCTGTTTCATGCCTTAATTCCTTATTTAGCTGTGCCTAACAAATGTTGATAAACCTCTAACACGGTACGGTTATCGGGCAATTTAGTTTCTTTAGCATTATAATCACAGCGCATTTTATCCCAACCGGTATAGTCACTTGGCATAGGGGGAATACTTTCGGGAATAATTTGGCTTCTGCCTACAATCGCGCCTTGTTCAAGCTGGTCTTTTTTCG
>NZ_LZGV01000034.1:0-1659 GCF_001690265.1 Gilliamella sp. HK2 | reverse complement strand
TCAACGGTTAAGGTATAGCGGTTGTGACTAACGCCCCCTAAACCGGCCATTAAATGGCTAAACTCGCCACCGAGTTGACCCATAAGGCGATTAAGTTCATTCGACATGTTTTGCTCTCCTATTATTCCTCATAATTTATTCCGTTTATTTTTATTTTAGTTATTATTTCATTTTATACTCAGCATGACTGAGTGCAAACAACAGACAATTCAGCCAAAAAGTATACACTGTTTTAGTGTAAAATTTAATCTTTTTTTTAAATTGTTAAATAAATAGTGTTTAATATTAATTGTTTATATTAGTTAAATCAGTCAGTGATAACCGTTTAACGCTTTGGCTGAATAAGGGATTTAAGCCATTTGATGCTTTATGAATAATAATTTATTAATCCCTTAAATTTAAAATGATTTTATACTGAAACGGTATAGATTCCTGAATATTTTTTACAAAAATGATTGTATTTTTGCCCTAATAAAAAAGAAAAAATATGAAGAAAGATCTAAAAGAAATAGAACAACAAAATCAATTAATAGTAGTTTATTTATCTCTAAAATAATTGGCTAATTTGTCAATGTTTTTAGATTATCCATTGCAACCAAACAGCTATCATTCATGACTTCATAGCATTTTTTTGCTATAGTAGGCGCCATTTTATTTAATTTGGATGAATCTTAATTATGGAATCTATACCTAATTGCCCTGTTTGCCAATCTGAACATACTTATCATGATGGTTCGTTTTATGTTTGCCCTGAATGTGCTCATGAATGGGATCCAAACGAAGTTGTAGCCACTGATGGTGAATTACAAGTAAAAGATAGTAATGGTAATTTACTTGCTGATGGTGATGATATTATTTTAATTAAAGATCTTAAATTAAAAGGATCGTCAACTGTGCTGAAAAAAGGCGCTAAAGCCAAAGGCATTCGTTTAGTAGACGGTGATCATGAGATCGATTGTAAAGTCGATGGTATGAAAATTATGCTTAAAGCTTGCTTCGTGAAAAAAGCTTAATTAGAAAGATTCAGTTCAAAAGTCGAGTTAAATATCCTATTCACATTGGTTTAACCAATATGAATAGGAATAGTTAAGATAAAATAAGCTTCTGGTTAATTATTCATGACATAAAACGAAGAGAGCTTCGTGAGATTGACTTAATAAAAATTTATCCTGTTCGTTATCGGCTTGTTCTATTAAACGGTCTAATTGCGCTTCGGCATCATCAGGTAGTGGATACGTATTCAGTAGTCGGCGAATCTTATTATTAAGCATCTTAAAATGATCATTGGGGCATAAAGCTTCTTCAAGAGCGATAGAGTAAAAAGCCACAACCCGGGATCTCATTTCAAGATCGGTTTCGTTGTTAAGTAGATCCATAAGTTGATCGAATGGCTTTTCTGAATCGGGAAGTAAAGCGAGCCTTTCGGCTTGTTTTATTAATTCTTGCGCTTTACCCATAGTAATTACACGCCATTAAGTTGTAAAAATTATATATTAACGATAATACCAAAATACCGCTTATTTTGCTTGGCTTATAGTCACAATGATTAGCTAAATTAATTAGCTTTAATAATCAACATGTTGATTTTATTATTATCAGTCATTTTAGTGCTTAAAAGCCATTCAGAAAAGTTATTGATTTTATTGAATTTTTTATTTT
>NZ_LZGV01000033.1:0-5177 GCF_001690265.1 Gilliamella sp. HK2 | reverse complement strand
GATTATGAATTGCTACATAGTGGTGACTTTGATTATGAAATGAATGATATTCCTTATACTTATCACGGTAAGCCTTTTACTGGTTTATTTTATGATTACTCTTCAGGATTTGTATTAGGTGAATCACTATGTATTAACGGTTGGATTGTAAAAGATATTAGTTATCATCCTGATGGTACAGGTCGAATAAAAAGGTACGAAGAAAAACATATTGATATTACCGAAACAACTGGCGATAGAACTTGGTATCTGGAGTGGGAAAATAATGCATGTAAAAGGATTGAATCACGCTATTTAGATTATGCAGAAACAGATCATTCAGGTAATTTAGAATTACATTTCAATGAACAAGAACAGATTAAACAAGCAATTATTGAGGGTGATTATGCTTATGTCTCATTATTAGTGCCTCGAGATGATCTTGGTCTTGATTTTAAAACCTTTGATGATTTATTGGCAAAACAGAATATTTTTGCCGATAACCTCTCTATCTGGTCAATTGAGGATTCATTATTTAACCAATGGTTAGATCGAGGACTGTTAAATCAGGTTAAGCAATTAGAGTTATGCTATGCAAATATAGAACTTTCAACCATTGGAAGATTGGCTGAATTACCTGCTTTACAAACATTAAATTATCGAGAATCTTCCGTATATAAAACGAATCTCGTTTATGCTGAAAAACAAAAACAGCAATATCGAGCACAAGCGCTTGCCTTATTTGCCCTACAACAAAATAGTAATATCAAAATAACCTTTAATGACGGCAGAATCGATTATTTTCAAGAATTCTTACCCGATGATTTAAAACATCAACTTACTTAACAGATTAAAATATCGTGCTAATACAAAACAAAGCAACGAATCAACAGTAAGTAATCAACTTAATCGTGAGTTTACCGTAGGTCAACAACGAAAAGTGTTAGTGACTGATTTAACTTATGTGAGAGTAAAACAACAATGGCATTACCTTTGTGTGATTATTGATGTAAGCAATCGAGAAATCGTGGGACGAAGTGCTGGAAAACATAAAAATGCTCAACTGGTTATGGATGCTATCAGCCAAATCCCTATTAACTTAACTTAAAATCTTAACAAAATGGAAACCACACGCATTCTTGCCGATGTCAGTGGGCAATATTAGTAATCCCAATGTCGTTAAAGCAATGATTATTGGCCAAGTAGCCGCAGACAGTGCCCTAGGTATCATGATTTCGACTGACGTTGCATCGGCCATTTATTCAACCATAGAAGATAAAACAATTCCCCCCGATGAAAAACTATCAAGAATATTAAGGCTAATAGCGGCAGGAGTAACCGTTGGTGCATTAACCTACATCAACATTAAAAGTGCTCGTGCCAGTTTTAGTTTTATAGAAGAAGACGCTTCTTTAGTTCGAAAAATGACAAGAGAAGAAGTTGATGCTATGCTAAAAAACCCCGAGATAATAATACTTGAGCATGGCGAGGGATTATCAACACAATCAACACGAAAAACCACCGAGATCACAACTATTGAACATGGCGGGGAATCAACAACACAATCAACACGAAGAATCCCCGAAATTACAACAACTGAACATGGCGGGGAATCATCAACACAACTAGCCATAATACCCGAAACAAGAACAGCAGTTAGACAATTACAAGAGCTAAAATTATTACCCTTTCTGGACAACACTATAACACACCCCCCTAAGTTGCTCCCCAACATATTAGTCATTAACCAAGATTATTTACATAATTTAACTATACCCCCTATGACTGAATTGTTTTTAAAAAAAGAACTTTTCAAGCATATAAATTTAGATAACCCCATTGAAGCAATAGACTATGCTTTAAACGGTGGGCTACTTGCTTTACCTGATAAATTAGCAAGTAGTCAAAAAATACAGGTTCTAGCCAGAGCAGATGATCAACCTTTAAGTAAAATTGTAATAGACTCATTTTTTGGAGAGCGCAGACATCCTTTCAATATTGGTAGGTTTAAGCAAATGGCTAGAAGTAGAAGGTTGGGAAATGGCGATTGGAAAGAGCTTACCGCTATCTCTCGAGCAATATGTATGGTTGAAGGCATTACATTTGATACAACCCAAGAGTTTGCCAATTTACCTTTTAAGTTGAAACAAGCCACTGAAGCTAAGGTAGTCTTTGCTGATACAAACAAATTTACTGGTAATTCGGCGCCGATTCAAGTGATCGATATTGACCGTTATATATCAAAATTAGCCGGATTATACCCTGACGAAAAAATGGATGAATTGACAGAAGATTTAATAGAAAACTATTTAGTCAAACATAAAAATCATCTATCAAACTTTGATGGTATGCCAGGTGCCCATGCTGAAATATTGGCTGTCGATTATGTATTTAAACAACTGCGAGCACGGGGACTAGATCCCAAAAAATATTTAAGTGCTATTGAAGTATATACCCTGAAAACTAATCGCCCAACAAAAAAAGACGATTTTTTACGTGAATTTGAAGCCTGTGCTAATTGTAGTGGTATATTAGATCCGCAAATTAAAGTTTATACAGGACGAAAAGGTGAAAGAAATGAATAAAATAAACAATACCCCCTTATTTAACCTACCTGTGCGGGTAGAGTTAAGTTATTTACAACAAATTAGCGGTTTGTACTTTTTAAATGATGTGCTGTTTACAGGGCTGGCTTATGACCATCGTGAACAAAAACTGCATAAAGTGTACAAAATCACCCAAGGTAAGATCACGGCTGAAGATGATTACGGTTTTTTTAAATACCACAGCCCAATAAAAATTGATTATGATGTCATTGATGAAGAGCATGATTATGATTATGAATTGTTTTATCAAGGAAAACTATTTAACGGGATTACCTATTGTTATTGTAATGGCTTTGTCTCTATGGAGTTGTTCTGGATTGATGGCTATGTTGTCGAAACGGTCAGCTGGTACTCTGATGGCTCGGGATTAATTCGTTATTATAAAACGAATTATAGCCAAAACCAATGTAAGTTTGAGTGGCATTATAAACAGTTGACAACGATTAATATTATGAGAGAGCAAGAACATATCCGCTTTAATTTTAACAATAACAACCAAATCGAATCTTGCGGTTTGACTATTGAGAATATCGCACATTTAGGTAATTTAGTTAAACGAGACGATTTGCCTTTACCGGCCAATAATCTAACTGAATTACTGGCGCATTACCCATTAGCGGATGAGATTGTGTTAAACATTAAGCGCGATGATAATTTTAACTATTTTATTAACCACACTCATTTTCGAGCCATTAAAAAATTACAACTGTCCACCGAACATTTGTCTTTACCCGTGCTCACGCAACTCATGGAGTTGCCCAACTTAAAAAGTATCTTTTTTGACGATGATAGCTTCAGTAAATCTCGATTACAACGCTTACCAGAAGAAGAACAAATAATTAAACAACAACAATGTGATGAACATAACCATGCCTTATTAACATTATTATTGGCTATACAAGCTAAGCAACATTGCCAAATTAGGCTAGACTCCAATTCAGGGCTATGGTTTGACTATTCGCCAGTGAATGGGAAAATAATTGCTGATATTAATCAAAGTAATTTCCAGTTTTTATTACAAAATTTGCCCCTTGATAAAATTACTCAGCTTGATTTACGGCAACGTGGCTTTCCTATTGCTTTATTAATACAACTTGCGCAATTTACCCATTTAAAAAGCCTAACAATTGAAGAGAAAAAAGATTATTCGCGTAATGAAGAAGCATTAGATAAACAGGCTAAAGCACTTATCTATCAACAGCGCGAACAGCGTAATCAAGAAGTTTGGGCATATTTAAAAACGTTACAACTACAATTGCATTGTGATATCAAAATGATATCTGACACATTCCAAGTTTTTGAAAGGCGCTATCAAAGCTATTTAACACATTGAAGAAAAATGAATAATATAAATAATACCCCCTTATTTAACCTACCTGTACGGGTAGAGTTAAGTTATTTACAACAAATTAGCGGTTTGTACTTTTTAAATGATGTGCTGTTTACAGGGCTAGCTTATGACCATCGTGAACAAAAACTGCATAAAGTGTACCAAATCACCCAAGGTAAGATCACGGCTGAAGATGATTACGGTTTTTTTAAATACCACAGCCCAATAAAAATTGATTATGATGTCATTGATGAAGAGCATGATTATGATTATCAATTGTTCTATCAAGGAAAACTATTTAACGGGATTACCTATTGTTATTGTGATGGCTTTGTCTCTATGGAGTTGTTCTGGATTGATGGCTATGTTGTCGAAACGATCAGCTGGCACCCGGATGGCTCGGGATTAATTCGTTATTATAAAACGAATTATAGTCAAAACCAATGTAAGTTTGAGTGGCATTATAAGCAGTTGACAACGATTGATATTATGAGAAAACATGAGCGTTTCAGCTTTAGTTTTAACGATAACAACCAAATCAAGTCTTGTGTTTTGGCGATTGATAATATTACAAATTTAGGCAACTTAATTAAACGAGATGATTTGCCTTTACCGGCTAATAATCTAACTGAATTACTGGCGCATTACCCATTAGCGGATGAAATCAAGATTAATATTCAGCGCGATGATAATTTTGACTATTTTATTAACCACACCCATTTTCGAGCCATTAAAAAATTACAACTGTCCACCGAACATTTGTCTTTACCCGTGCTCACGCAACTCATGGAGTTGCCCAACTTAACAAGTATCTTTTTTGACGATGGTGGTATAACGGATTATGACTTAAACAGATTGCTAGCACAAGAAAGAAACAGTAAACAGCAACAATGTGATGAGCGTAACCATGCCTTATTAACATTATTATTGGCCATACAAGCTAAGCAACATTGCCAAATTAGACTAGACTCCAGCTCAGGACTATTATTTAGTTATTCGCCAGTGAATGGGAAAATAGTGGCTGATATTAATCAAAGTAATTTCCAGTTTTTATTACAAAATTTGCCCCTTGATAAAATTACTCAGCTTGATTTACGGCAACGTGGCTTTCCTATTGCTTTATTAATACAACTTGCGCAATTTACCCATTTAAAAAGCCTAACAATTGAAGAGAAAAAAGATTATTCGCGTAATGAAGAAGCATTAGATAAACAGGCTAAAGCACTTATCTATCAACAGCGCGAACAGCGTAATCAAGAAGT
>NZ_LZGV01000032.1:0-3442 GCF_001690265.1 Gilliamella sp. HK2 | reverse complement strand
TTAATTTAATTGTTATAAATTGCCAATAACCTATATCAAAATAAATTATTTTTGTTTAATATATTGAACAAAGTGCAAAATTAATTTATATTATGTTTAAGATAAAAAACAAAATATAAGGAGATCTTATGTGTGACTTCAGTTATTTAAAAACAGTAATAAAGCGAAAAAACATATCATTACAAACAGTTGCCGATGCCTGCCACATGACTAAAGGCTACCTAAGCCAGCTAATTAATAATAAAATTAAAAATCCAAGTGCACAAAAATTACAATCACTTCATCAATATTTACAAATTGAAGAATCAACCCAAAACAAAAAAGTGGGGGTTATTTTTGGTAAGTTTTATCCTTTACATACAGGGCATATCTATCTCATTCAGCGCGCAATCAGCCAAGTGGATGAACTCTATGTCGTACTTTGTTCTGATACAACTCGTGATATGACACTATTTGAACAAAGTGCTATGTCCCGCCAACCAACAATTAACGATCGTATTCGCTGGTTACTGCAAACTTTTAAATATCAAAAAAATATCCACATTGAATTACTCGAAGAAGACGGTATTCCAGCTTATCCTAATGGTTGGCATGAATGGAGTGAGCGGGTAAAAAAATTATTTAAAACCAAAGGAATTAACCCTGATCTTGTGTATTCAAGCGAACCACAAGATGTTGCTATGTATAAAGATTTGTTTGATCTAGAAACCGTCTTAATTGATCCAAAACGACAATTTATGCAAATAAGTGGTACTCAAATCCGTCAAGCACCGCTAAAAAACTGGCAATACATACCAACCGAAGTTAGACCATTTTTTGTTAGAACCGTTGCCATTTTAGGAGGTGAATCTAGTGGTAAATCGACTTTAGTGAATAAACTAGCAAACGTATTTAACACAACCAGTGCATGGGAATATGGTCGGGATTATGTATTTTCTCAACTTGGCGGGGACGAGCGCGCATTACAGTATGCTGACTACGATAAAATCGCATTAGGGCATGCACAATATATCGATTTTGCCATAAAACATGCCAATAAAATTTCATTTATTGATACCGATTTTGTGACAACTCAAGCTTTTTGTAAAAAATATGAAGGTAAAGAACATCCATTTTTACAAGCTATGATCAATAACTATCGTTTTGATTTAGTGATTTTACTTGGCAATAACACGCCATGGGTGGCTGACGGTTTACGTCATTTAGGCAGTCCAAAACAACGTAAAGATTTTCAAAAACTATTAATAACGTTATTAGAAAAAAATAATATCAAATATATAGAAATAGAATCGCCCGATTACGAAGAACGTTATTTACGTTGCATTGAACTAGTTAATCAACTTATTAATGATGAAGAGTAATGAATTATGAATAAATTAAGCAATCTTGCCATTTTAATTGGACGCAGTAAATTCTATCCATTTTTTTGTATATTATGTGTAACGCTAGCATTCTTATACACTGACCCATTTACTGAATTTGATTTACGCTATGCTACTTCTTACATAGGCGCTTTTTGCGGTCTGCTATGTGTTATCTTATTAGCAAAACGTAAAAACATGGGGAATGTATTAGGTATGTTTGCCGTAGTTGCAGAATGTTGTGCTAATGTTCTTGGCGGCAATATTGGTGCAGGACTACCGCCAGTCTACTATTTTTGTTCACACATCTATGGTTTATTCACTTGGAAAAAGAACCTTGATAATAATAAAAACGTTAAAGTTCGCTCACTCAATGAAACCACATTTTTATATACAATCATATTTCTTATTATTGCCGCTTTTATTAATATTTATTTAACGGATAAAATTGGTGCAACTAATACAACCTACCAACTAATAACTAACTGTTTTATATTTGGTCTAGGTATTGTTGCTCAATTATTATTGATGATGCGCTATGCGTTTAACTGGTATTTATGGGTTATATTAAATGTACTGGTAATTGGTTTAAATATCTATACCGACAATATCGTTATTGCAACACAATACTTAATTTACTTGTTTAATGCTATTTATGGAATCTGTGAATGGGAACGTTCTAAACTGAAACAATAAATATATTAGATATTGTCAAAAGATTTTAGGACCAAATGTGTTTCAAATAGAAAATAAATATTTTATTTCCTATTTGAAATGCAGACCTATTATTCTATATCACCTTTAATTAAAGGAACAAATATTACCTCACCCATATCTTTCACGATAAAATTATGTCCATCACGCTCAATTAATTGGAGTGTCTGTTTATTTTCACCAACCGGAATAACTAGCCGGCCTTTATCTGCTAATTGTTCTAATAAACTTTGTGGCACTTCGGATGCGGCGGCAGTAACGATAATACCATCAAATGGCCCTCGCTCTGGCCAACCTAACCAACCATCACCATGGCGTGTCGAAATATTATGAATATCAAGTTGTTTTAAACGGCGTTTAGTATTCCATTGCAAACTCTTGATACGTTCCAGCGAACAAACATGTTCAACTAATTTTGCCAAAACCGCAGTTTGATATCCCGATCCTGTACCAATTTCGAGCACTTTTGAGTGAGGCTCTAACCTTAATAATTCGGTCATCTTTGCTACAATATAGGGCTGAGAAATAGTTTGCCCATTACCTATTGGTAAGGGACAATTATCATAAGCTTGATGGGACAACGCCTCATCAACAAAATGTTCTCGAGGAATTGAAGCGATAGCATCTAAAACTCGCTCATCTTTTATTGCTTGTTGACGCAAAAATTTAATTAGGGACTGCATTTTTGGGCTTTGCATTTTGGCTACTCATTTTCTATTATTAATTCACGTATCACACTTGTTGCATAACAACCTGATGGCAAATAAAAATCAAGTTCAAGACTATGACAATCTAACCATTGCCAATTGAGTTGATCTGCTCGTAACAATAGTGAGCGCCTTGCTGTCTCAACGCGCTCTTTTTTAAATAGATCATAAAATTCAGACCAATTTTCTAAACATTCTTGTTCAAACTCCAACGCTTTAAATTGTGTACCTAGTGGTGAATCCCCCATCATTGGTGCTGTAACATTAATCTCACCGTTTTCTAAACGTGCTTGTAACAATGCTAACTCATCTGTTTGTGCAACAAACCAACTACTGCGTTGTGCTAGTTGTAATATATCGCCATCAATAACAGTTTTATGAAGCTGTTGTTCAATTCGTTTACTCACAATGTCGTTAAAAATAGCACTTCTCGCTGCAGAGAGATAAAAACTTCTTTTTTTTCTATCTTTAACCGTAATAGCCCCTTTTGCCCAGTTTATAGCTTGGGTAATATTATTTTCACCACGGCCAAAGCGTTGCTCACCAAAATAATTAGGCACACCATGTTGTTTGATCAATGCTAATTTAGATTCGATTTCAGATTGAGCGGTTAAATCTCTTAAAATAATTTTAAAATAGTTACCTTTTAACGCCCCTATT
>NZ_LZGV01000031.1:0-15793 GCF_001690265.1 Gilliamella sp. HK2 | reverse complement strand
AAGTTATACAAGCAATTGATAGATTTCAAGAAGAATATACGATTAATAATACGATTTGGTTACAACTGAAATGTAGGTGTTCTCCTAAACAATGTAGTGGATTTGGTAATGGTTCAGGAAAAAATACCTCACCAGAACAATTTAATAAATATGAATATCCAGGGTTACATAGATCATTATTATTTGGATTTTGTGCGCTAAACTTTTATTTAAGTAGACAAAATGTTTATAAGTTTAGAGAAATTTCATCGGGATATAGATGTTCTTTGCATAAGGAAGGAGGAACTACTTCTAATCACAGAGGAAAAGCTTTAGATATTCAGTTTAATAAAGGTAATTGGGAAATCAGACATCGATTTTACATTAATATTGAACCCTTAATGTATATTCGTGATAACTTCTTTGCAACTTACCTTAATGCGCAAAACAAATGGGCAAATAGCAACCTTTTTAGCACTGAGCCAATAGGTTTAAAAAAGGATAATTCAATAATAGATAGAAATCATACATATAGTTGGATTCATATGGATGTTAGATCATTTGAAAAACAATATTTATTAGATGAATATTTTTGTACTGATGCCGCAACTTTAAATAAAGAAAAACTAATTACCCTTATTAATAAATAAGAAAAATAGAATAAATTAGAGGAGGAAATAATGCTAACAATACTAAATCGTTTTTTCGTTTTATTTTTTTGTTGTTTTATCACGTTAGCAGTAAGTGCGAATGAAACAAAAAATGATCCCAATTCATTAACAAAGCAGGATATTACAGAGTGGCAATTAGTTGATATTACTTATCTACCCGATATCCCACTTGATGATTTAACGTTATATACACGACTTAACGAAATAAAAAATATATCGGTAAAAAGTTCAGACAGTAAATTAATATTAGATGAAAATCATATAATTAATGTACATCAAGTTACCGACAATTTATCACCGCGTTCCCACGAATTGTTACAAAAAGTATTGGAACATTTAAAGTTAACGGGTAATCAACAAGAAAATCAATATTTTGATTTTGTAACATTACCTAAGCAATATAATTTAAATCCCTCATTAGTGCTTATTTCCGATTACCTTTTTTTATTTACGAATGATGATATGGTTTTGGCGTTTAAATTAAAGCAAAAAATGCGTCAAACGCTAGCAACTATTTATGAAAAATTAAATATTATAGATGTTCCATTGAATAATTATTATTGGGGTGATGAAGTTAATAGTAACAATGATATTTTTTTACCAATAACGGATACAGTTGATCCTTTTGTTGCTGGAAAGTTTAACGATGATTGTTTTGATGAATTTAATTATTTTTTTAAAGGAATGATTGATGATGGTTGTTTTAGGGCATTGAAACTAAAATCTTATAAAAAAATAAAATTATTATTGCTGTCCTCCGTTGCTATTAATTCAGCACGACAGTTATCATTAATTAGCCTTTCGGATGATTTTAATCTGATTGATAGACTAGAAATAGGTGAATTTTATGAGTTGGAGGATGGAGGTATTTTGAGTAAATATTTTATCGATAAAAATTATCGCATAACAATCAAACATTTTAACTCGCCATATGATTACAAGAAAAGACCAACCACTTTAGTCAGTAAAATTCACTATGTCATTAATAAACAAGGAAAATTTGTTAAGGTAAAAAGATAGTTTTTAATTGCAAATAGGCAAAATTAATTCAAGTACGTAAAAAAACATTTTCACCTATAAGGTTAGGGGGAATGTTTCTAATCCTGAGAATAATGAGGATTTCTTTACAATTCGTTTATGCTTCAAAATAAGCCGTACTGGGTAGAAAGCCATTGGCTTCATTATTGCAAAAAATAACTAATAAATAATTTTAGGATATATTATGATAAATAACTATATAATTTATTTAGTGTTCGGTGTAATTCCTTTTTTTGCTTATGCACAAGAATCCCCTATTCAACAAAATAATAAAAATCCCTGTTTTGAAAAAAGCACAGACACTTTACCATTAAATAAAGCACATAAAAATGTGTCATATAACTTAGCCAATAATGAAAATTGTAAAATTGAGAATTTTGATTTTGGACATTGTGACAAGGAATTTCGCTATTTATCATTACCATCAAAAAATGGTATCGATATGGTATTGGTGCCAATGGATTGTGGTGATTTTCCTTACAGACTTTATTTATTGACAATAAAAGATCATCAAATCCACTCAAAATTATATGTTGAAGGTGAATGGTACGAACTAGGAAATAATGAAAATCTAATTGAAAAAACACATTTTACTATTTCAAAGGATTTTATCATTACCGTTACAACAGAATATGATAATAATTTAACAATTAAGCATTATTATTTAAATCAAGATGGATATATTAAAGAAAAAACCAACAATAATTAAATTACTTTTTATTTTTATCATTCCTGAATTTAATTACATCATCAGTTACAGCTGATGAAAAAAGTAGAAACCATTATCGGTAGCGTGATACGCGAAAAGGGAAAAAACACAAAAATTATGGGTTTATTACTCAAAGGCAGTAAAGTTCGTTTAGGTAAACAAGAAAATTACACGCTAGCGATGCGGGCATTACACCAAATATTAACGGGCACACTGATTTATTCAACCCAACGAAAAAAAGATCTGCCCCCACCTACTTTTACAGAAAGGGATTTAAAGGAAGGTCTACGCCGAAGTTGGGCCGCAGAGCGGATAGGGCATTTACTGGTCAAATATGAAAGTGAATGGTATGCCGATGAAGCATTAAGTAAATGGAATGAGATAGATGAGCTGTTTGAAGAAGAAAAGCAACAAAAAAAAGAGCTTATTGAAGCGGAATTAGATAAAAACGGCATAACCGACCCCTATCATCGAGACTTTGCCATGAAAAAATTGGACGAAGCCCTTGAGCATGTCAAATCAAACTGGCAACTTGAAAAAGAGCAACGCATTAAACCGTCACTGTGGTGGAAAAAAGTGGCACAAGCACAAGCTCAAAACCCAACCGCAAACACTGATGCCAATACTCCTAAACTGTCCAATCTATCCGCAGACGGCAAGGCATGGTTTATTCATCCGGTGGCGATGATAGATTATTTTAATGTTATTAAAACTAGAACAACATTTGATGAAAAATATATCCCAGAAGATAATGAGGTTTATATAAATGTCATTGTACCTTCGCACCGTGGATTAGAGGGGCCTTTAATTGTATTTGATAGAAGTGAAATTTATTTTAAAACTCATGCACTTTGTCTTGGGACTAGTACGAATCGTACAAAAGCAAGTGGAGATGGCGATACACCTACTGGTAGGACAAAGACAACATATTATCCAAATAGGCATAAAGGTGAATGGAGTTTTGGTAATTATGGATTTATTGAACTAATCGGAGATAGTGGTGAATTTTTAACTGCAGCTAAAAATGGACGAGATGGAATAGGCATACATTCTGGGCATACTTCAGGGTATTATAGAAAATCTTTGGAAGATTTAGGTAATCTTATGAACACTCATGGGTGTATTCGGGTTTATAATGAAGCAATGAAAGAGTTAGGGGCTTTGTATACTAGGTTAAAAAGTGAAGGTAAAACAATATATTGTTACATAGAAGATTATGTTGGAGATATAAAAGATGTTTATGAATATTATGGTTTAGCTCCCGATCCTAAAGACACTGTAAGAAAAGGGAGAGTAAAAACACAATGATTCTAAATAAAATCCCCTGTTTTGTTTTTTTTGCTTTTTTTACGTTAATAGTTTCAGCTCAAACTGAAAAAGAAGAGTTAGATCAATTAATGCATATATGGGCAGAAAGAGATTTTGCCGAAGAAGTCAGTATAGTTTCTGACTTTTTGAAAAGCAAAGGTTATAAAATTCCTAGTGAAAAGAGCTTTAAACAAAGAAGTTTAGATTATTTTGGTATTGATGTGGATTCAATAACATTTGATTGTCAATATATGATTAGTAAATATGATTATAGCTGTTTTACTAAGAATGGACGTTTTTTACTAACATACACAGAATCATTTCTGATGAGTGAATACAAAGGATTTGATGTTCCCCTTACTCCTAAGCAGGGTTTAGAGTTATTAAATAGCCCTAATAATGAGTATTCTCCTCATCTTATTGCTTATAATAAATTACTTTTTAACGATAATACTGATACTTTTGTAAAAAACTATTTTTTATCAAATCGGAAAAATTCGTTGCAAGAAGTTGTGATTTATTTCAATTATGAAAAAAATAGTTTGTTATATGAGGTTTCATTACCTGTATGGGATGACGATCTGAGAAATATGTGGCATTTCATTTTTTATAACAATTCACAAAAAGGGTATCGGAAACGTTTATTAAATGATTTGTATATACAATCGGGTGAACATGTTATTTCAATTTTATTAAAAGATTTGTCCGATAATTGGTATATTTACCCAACAGGAATTCCTATTTCAGAAAATAAAAAAATTACGATTACCTCAGCATCACAAGATAAAGCTTTATTGCATCTGATTAAATTACAAAGTCAGCATCAGAGCGAGGAAGCAAGTTTAACCGATAGCCAACGTAAAGCCTACCAATACCTGATTAATTTTTACGAAATAGATAATAAACTTGAATCAAGGCTTAAGGAAAATAATTTTTATAATATGGGGTTAAAAGTATCCGCTGAAGAACAAAAAGTCATTTCGGAAAGTAAAAACACACTAATAGAAAATCACTATATTACGAAATCAAATGATAATTATATTAATTTCCGCAGCCAACCAAATTCTAAAGCACCGATTATAAATAAATTATTAAATGATATAGATCTTATCAAAATTAATGTACAAGGTGAATGGTTATATGTCAAATTAAAGGACTCCCCCTCCATAAAGGGTTATGTTCATCTTAGTCAATTAGAATATAACGATAATAATTGAATGCATGTATCAATAAACATGATTAACTAGGTTAAATAATAATGATTAACAAAATAGGAAAGAAACTTATTATAGTTCTCGCTCTTTTTTCAATAAATGTGTTGGCTGATACAGAATCAGAGTTTGCATCAGCTAATTATTCAGATAAAACTATAAATATGATTTCAAAAATGCTTCAGCAAGAACATTATCAACTACTTAATTTAGAAGAATTTAAACAAAAAATTGATGATTATTTTGGTTCAGATACTGGCCTCAGCAAGAATAAAAATATTTGTCAAACATATACAGGTGAAGATAACTATTATGGCATAACAAATAATGGTAAATTTATTTATTCTTGTTTATTAACGAATTCATTTGCGAATGGAATATTAGATAATTCAAATAATAAATATGTTCAACAGTTAGTTGCTTATAATAAACTACTTTTTAATGATGATGATTCTGCTAAAAAATATATATTAAATCATAAGTATGATTATTTACCTGAAATCGTGATTAACTTTAATTATGAAAGTGATGCTTTACTCTATGAAACAGCTGTTGTGAATCCATATATTTCCGACGAGTATAAATGGCATTTTTTATTTTATAATAACGAATTAAAAGGGTACAGAAAGCGTTTTTTAAATGACATGCTATTGGATAAAGCTTATTTTCGTGGTTTATTGATATCTTTATTTGTTAATTGGAATGTTGAACATAAAGACATTGGTATACAAGGAAAAAAGGTAAGAATCCCACAATCTACTAAAGATAAAGTATTAATTCATCTAATTAAATATCGTAGTCAACTACAAAGTAATGGTGAAACTTTAGAACGTAGCCAACACTTAGCCTATCAATACTTGACGGATTTTTTTAACAAAGATAACCAGTTAAAAGAGAGATTGGAGAAGAATGAATATTATAACATGGGTATAACTGTTTTAGAGGATAAAAAAAAAGTAATTTCCTATAGTCATGATGAATTATTGGAAAATCACTATTATACAAAGTCTTCAGAAAAAGTTGTTAACTTATTAAATAAGCCAGATATAAAATCTTCTATTATCATGACACTACCGAATAAAACTGATGTGATCAAGTTATATTCGAAATTTATTGATAGAGAAAAAAAACAAGAATGGTTATATGTTGGTTTAGCTAATGATAGAACTACAACGGGGTATATACATCTTAGCCAATTAGAATTTAAGGATAAACATTTCTAATAAATTGTTGTAGTTATAGGCTAGCGATAGATATTAAAGCAATTTTAGGGGGGGATTTCCCCATGGCACTGGCCTGGGTTTGAAACGATAGAAGAAAAAGCCTCGATAAGTGAATTATCTAACAAGATTGGCAAAAATAAAGTGGCGAAATTGGATTTAGAAGATTACACGCCAGCGATGAAGGAATTACATCAAATCTTAACGGGAACTTTGCGTTATTCCAATCAGCGAAAAAAAACACACTTACCTTCTTTTACGGATAACTATTTAAAGGAAGGTCTACGCCGAAGTTGGGCCGCAGAGCTGATAGGGCGTTTACTGGTAAAATATGAAAGTGAATGGTATGCCGATGAAGCATTAAGTAAATGGAATGAGATAGATGAGCTGTTTGAAGAAGAAAAGCAACAAAAAAAAGAGTCTATTGAAGCGATATTAGATAAAATAGGCATAATCGAGCCCTATCATCGAGACTTTGTCATGAAAAAATTGGACGAAGCCCACGAGCATGTCAAAAACAACTGGCAATTGGAAAAAGAGCAACGCATTAAACCGTCACTGTGGTGGAAAGAAGTGGCACAGGCACAAGCTCAAAACCCAACCGCAAACACTGATGCCAATACGCCTAAACTGTCCAATCTATCCGCAGACGGCAAGGCATGGTTTATTCATCCGGTGGCGATGATGGATTATTTTAATATTAGAAATACTGAAATTATTTTCCCATTAAAAGTAAAACCAATAAACAATTTTGATATGCAATTTGGTAAAAACTTTAATTGGACTAAAAATAATAATCAAACAGCATTTGTAACTACCCCCTAAAATAGTACAGCCAAAAAGTAGAAAATTCTCTATGATAACAGTAAAAGAGGATTTAATTATGAAAAAAATGACTGAACATCAAATCATCGCTATTTTAAAAGAAGCTGAAGCGGGTATTCCCGTTAAAGAGCTGTGCCGTAAATAGGGCATGGGTAATTCAACTTTCTATAAATGGCGGGAAAAATAGGGCGGTATGGAAACTTCAGACATCAAACGTCTAAAAGAACTCGAAGCGGAAAACCGCAAGCTTAAGCAGATGTTTGCCGAACTGGGTTTAAAATCCCAACTTTAGGAAGAAATCATAAAAAAGCTATAGTGCCCACAAAGGTACGTAAAACGTGGGCACAGCAACTACAAAAAAATCATTCGGTTACTATTGTTATGAGCTGTGCCATTGTAGGCTTAAGCCGTTGTGCTTACTATTATCAAGCTAAGTTACTGGATGATTCGGCGATTGTTTCGGCTTTGAATGCTATCACAGACCGGCATTTACGCTGGGGTTTTCCTAAATATTTTAATCGTATCAGAAAGCTCGGCTATCAATGGAATCATAAACGGGTATATCGGGTGTATTGTGAATTAAAGCTTAATCTCAGGGTAAAGCGTAAAAAACGCATTCCTCCACGATGCCCAGAAAGGTTATTAGTCCCGAATAAACAAGGTGAATGTTGGTCAATGGATTTTATGAATGACAGTAGCCGTAATCAACGTCGCTTTAGAACATTCAATGTCATCGATGACTTTAATCGTGAGGCGTAATGATTTATAACACCAAAAGACCGCATGAGGCATTAAATAACATGACACCGATTGAGTATAAAACACTAAAACAAGCAGCGTGATTTTCTACGTGAGTTATGTACTAAGTTTGGGGTATTTACACAGCCCAGTTTTTCTGTCTAAATATTGTCCCTGATGTCTGAGGTTTTGTTCTACTGAGTCGTGTTCGATTTTATGAACCCGTTTATCCCAGAGCGGATAGCTACATTCCCAGATGATGTCACCGTTTGCTACGGTAAGCTCTTCTGGTGCACCGTTTAGAACGGTGTAGGAGTACATAACTTTTTCGGAGCATTACCTCTTTTATCTATGCGTGCCAGTAGTTGGTAGCTGCTTTGGTCGGTATAGATATACAGCCTGCTGTGCTGATTCGAGCTGGTTTTCTGAATCATTTTTTAGCCGAACCATAGAAAGCGGGCACGATTGTAGGGGTTGCCTGCATTGTTTAGTTGATGTTTTTCAACACGTACTTCGCTCAAGCGGTAGTTGGCGTTGTAGTGGTAGTGCCACTAATCATCCTGATTTAATTTCAGTTTTTTAACTTAGAAATATTTTTTCAATATATTCGCTTACTTTTGAATTAATATTACTTATATACTTCATGTCTTCATAAGAGCCAAATTTTAAAGCGCCTTCTAAATTGTCATGCAGGACTAAAAGATTATATGCCAATTCCTTTGAAATAAGATCTTTTTCTTTATAATGAGTTACCATTTCATCCAGTGAAGTATAGAGATCATTAATTGTTTTTTCATCTAACTTATCTTGTAATCTAATTTTTTCAATTACACTGATAATCTTTTCATGAACATCAGAATTTATAATTTTCATAAAATACCTAATTAATTATTTTTATTGAATTTGTTGGTATAGGTCAGTCAAATAGTGCTTCTCAAGCACCTTTAGCTAATCGTCTTCAAATTGATTACTTAAAAGGTCAAGACCTTTAGTAAAAGATATATCAATTGTTCCACCCAAAATTTTACTTAAGTCTATATCAACTATTCTAGTTCCAATTTTATTAGCCCATTTTTCAGCGATACTTAAATCTTTGGTTGCAGATATAAACTGAGATGGAGAACGACATCTCTGATGTTACATGTCCTGCAACTATTTCTATATTATTTGGGTTTAGTGAAAACAATCCAGAAGATATGTTTTTGCCTTGTCTAATAACTGTATAGACTTTGCCACTTTTTATACGATCAAACTCACTTACTTTAGCACATGGTGCTAATCCTAATGGATCAATTCAAGTTAACCCATTAGGCGCATATTAATACAGATTAAACCCGCCCAGCAGCCCAATCGGATCCGGCTGGGTAAATCTACCTATATCCGGATGATAGTACCTGAAAGTATTGTAATGTAAGCCGGTTTCTCTGTCTAAATATTGTCCCTGATATCTGAGGTTCTGTTGTATCGGGATGTGTTCGATTTCATGAATTCGCTTACCCCATAACTGAAAGCTGCATTCCCACAGTATTTTACCGTTTGCATCGGTGAGCTCTTCTGGACAGCCATTCAGGTCGGTGTGGGAAGTAGCGGATATGTTGTTCATGGTTGCCGTCTATGCCTATTGCGCTAGTGGTTCGTAGCTGTTCTAGTTAGTATATATGAAAAATTCAATTATCCTTGCCAAAATAAATATTAGACAGTATTTAATTCTATCACTCTAGTTGATTTTTCTATTTAAAATTTAAATAATTGTTCATTTTTATATTTCCTTTTATTTATATGGTGACATCAATTTATTAACATCTTCAACAGATAAGCTAAAGGAATCTATGATATTAATGTTTATATTCATATTTAGTTGGTCATTTATTCGGTTCAACCAATGATAAAAATCAATAAAGATATTCTCATTCTCTTTTGTTAACTCCATAAAACCAGAGTCTGTATGAGATAGCTCTAATGAATCTAAGATAAATCGAAAAATATCTTTATTTTGGATTAAATCATCAGTTTTAATGCTCATTAATTCTTTAATTATTAATATTTCTTCTGATATACCCATTATGGTTGGGAGGGATAAAACTCTATCCTTTATTTTTTGTAAATTCATATTAATTACCTTAATAAAATGATCCGTTAAGGGGAATATGTGCACTGTTAGGATCTGATTTGAATGTTCCCCCATATCCCATCAGTTCTATAATTTTGCCCATTTATAGTATTTTTAATACTAGCCGTTGGGCCATTTGCTGAGTTAGCTGTTGGCCATTTTGCTTTTGTAGTAGGATCTATGCCATTTCCATGTACTTGGTACCCTTGACCTTCATATCTAAACTCTCCACTCGGGAAACGCTTAGGATCTGCATGCCAAGTATTTGGTATTCCTCCTTGTGTGGCCCATGCATCTATGTCTGCTTTATTTACCTTCCCATATCTAGCTAATTCTGATGGATCAGTTGGGCGTTTGGTAAAACGTCCTGTTTCATTATTACGCCAACGATTCGACTTACTATTAAAACTACAGCTCAAACCAAACGGATCCACCCGAATCAACCCATTAGGCGCATACTGATACAGATTAAACCAGCCCAACAACCCAATCGGATCCGGCTGAGTAAATCTACCTATATCTGGATCATAATACCTGAAAGTATTGTAATGTAAGCCGGTTTCTCTGTCTAAATATTGTCCCTGATATCTGAGGTTATGTTGTATTGATATGTGTTCGATTTCCTGAATCCGTTTACCCCAGAGCTGAAAACTGCATTCCCAGACGATGTCACCGCTTGCTACGATAAGCTCTTCTGATGCACCGTTCAGATCGGTATGGAAGTTCATGACTATTTCGGGGGCATTACCCCTTTTTATCTATGTGTGCCAGTGGTTCGTAGTTGTTCTGGCCGGTGTAGATATACAACCTGCTGTGCTGATTCGGACTGATTTTTTGAATTATTTTTAACACGTCCCACAGGAAGCGGGTACGGTTGTAGGGGGTGCCTGCGTTGTCTAGCTGATGTTTTTCGATACGCCGGCCAAGGGCGTCGTAGACTCCGCCGTAACGCTGGCTGCGGTCTGTTTGTTCAATGCGTACTTCGCTCAGGGGGTAGTCGTCGTAGTGGTGGTGCTGGGGGCACCGATGGTTTGTTTGTTATGGGGTTGACCGTGCTCATCGTAGCGGTAGTGGTGTCCTCTGAAATTCAGGATCTGGTTACAGCAGATGACGTTCTGATTACTAGGGTCTAATTCTATTGGTCGTCTGTGATCTAATAGGTTGGTGGTGGCATCGTATTGCGGGATTTTCCTGTATCTGTGGTTGCGACAGCCTTCAATTCTGCCGGTGCGATCATAGTAGTAATCGGCCTGTCTGTGCTTGCTGTATTTTTTGTTTACCAGTCGGTCGAGGTTGTCGTACTGGTAGCTGCGTTTGATGTGGATATCAGGAAGAATCGAATTTTGATTACGCCGAATCTGCTTGTGTTGCAGGGCGGCTGTAATAATTATATTTTTTAAAATAGTTTGCAAGATTAATTCAATTAAAAAGCCTGTGCAATAAGGCTAAGATTTGTGTGGCAGGCAAAGCTTACCAACTATTTGCATGTTAATATTAAAGCTTAAATGCGTCTATATATTTAAGCCCGTTATAATTTTCTTTATAAGGTTTTTTTAACACTACTTCTCTTGCTTCATACCAAACTAAGGCATTGGTTTTGCTTATGCTTAGTTGATGACATTTGAGCGAGATTAAATTATCAATGAGTTCTCCTATATCAATCTATTTTTTCAATAGTTTATAATATTCAGTCAAATCTTTAATAATATAAATGTATAAAAATATATTTTTTATTTTAATCTTTTATAGTTAAATAATCTGAAAAAATTCTAAATATAGATAGTAATTCATTAAATGAAGTAAATTCTTCCCTTTTATTAATTTTATATTGATCAGTATTTAAATCTATTATTTCGGACATGCAACTTAGATTATCCCAAATAGTAAATCGGGCAATATAAATATCATTTTCAAAATCAATAACGATACTTTCTGATAAATCATTTTTATGATAAACATAAGAATAGTTAGTATGTTGGGATATCCAAAATTTAAATTTATTTAACATATTGATTGTATTTTCCTTTAATTTTTTCTACTTTAACACGAATGTTATTTGCTTTAGGCACCTCAGAGACAGGAACTCCCTTACGTTGTGCAAAGCGACTTTCTAAAGAATTTGGCCCTACTATTTTTGCTTATTCTTGATTTGTGGGAATTATAAATTTTTTAGGAATATTAAATTCAACATATAAAGTTCCATTTTTTGCTTGTTTATCAAAAGCCTTAACATCTGCTAGGTAAGCCATGTGAGTAGTTGTCCCTGTTATGTTTTGTATTGTTTTATCGCTATCTATTATTTCTTGATATTCTGCTGCTGCCATCCAGTTGCCAACTGTAACTAATGATAGTTGCCACGGAACAATCCAAATCAACCCATTAGGCGCATACTGATACAGATTAAATTCTCCCGAGTAATTTAATACTTAGAGTAAAATTTAAACTCCTAAGATTAAAAAAAGGTTCGAGCGTTATAAGTATTAGAGATTTTTCAAATAAATAACCTTTACATTGAGGATTTATTACAATTTAGAGGCTATTTATTCATAGTTCTTTTTATTAATAGCTGAATCCATGGATTTCCATTTTCTAATAATTGCTTATCTACTGAAAAATCGGCACTCGATTCAATAAGATGTAATAGTGACCAAGCTAATCCATAACTTTCATTATTACCAAAAAAGGTAATTAGTTTAGTTGCTTCTTCATTTGATAAAGGTGGTTGAATGTTATGTAAAATATTTTGATATTTTTGAATAAAGTCAATATCATAGCTCTCCTCTGAAGGCGAAAACCCCATTTTAATAAGTTCATTAACAGATTACTTCATAGAATCTCCAAATCATTTTTTCATTAATTCTGGATAGTTTGGTATAGCTAGTAATTGCACGCCAAACCATTTCCCCTTGTTCATTAGTGAGCTCAATTGGCAGAATATTGGTTAAAGTCGCTTAAATATAATCTGAATTTAAAAACAAAAAAATCCGAAAAAATATAGAAGATCTTTCCAGCTTTTTTATTAAAGTAATGCATATATTTTCTTTAACTGTTCACAATATTTCTTACTATAAGGTATTTTGATTTTTTTTAGATAATTAATCAGGTTACCTGCATCGCTAGTAATTAAATAATATTCTAATAAATGAATAATAAGAAAATCTTCATAGGGATCATCCACTGAAATAGTGACATCTTTCTCATCATTTCCTTCTTGTTCATCTGGTTCATCTTGAAGGACGACTAACTTAATTGCTATATACTTCAAAAAAGAAGTAAGACTATTCGACAATATGTTTTCTAAATCAGATAAAGTAGCGCCAGATAAATGGATTTTATTTGCATCATATTTGAACAATACCGATGGCAATTCTTCTCCGTTTGTCGTAATTTTATATTTTTGTTGCAATTTATTTAATGCTGTTTTATATAATGCACTATTTATAAAATATTGAATTTCATTGATATTTACCATTAATTAATATCCTTTATTATATTTATAACATCATAATCAGTATGTTTATACGGAGCAACTGCTTCATGCTCCCACGGAGTTAATTTTGCAAGATTGTCATGATTATGAACATTGTCACCCCCAACCTATTGTAAAATATCTTTATGGCGCAATTCTATCTGTACATCTTTTGGTTTCCTTTTTGCCGGATTTTCTATTATTACTTCAAGTTGTAATTTGCGTGCTTTACCCTCCTTTATTAATTTAATATTATTTTTCGAATACATGCTAGGATTATTTTTAGCTTCATTTTTCCAAAATTTCTTTCTTGGTGCACGCCAACAACTCAATTCTCACGGAGCATAGTATCTGAACGTATTGTAATGTAAGCTGGTTTTTCTGTCTAAATATTGCCTTGATATCTGAGATTCTGCTCTATGGGCTCGGGATTGATTGCCTGAATGTATTTTCCCCATAACTGAAAGCTATATTCCCAGAGTAATTCGCCGTTTGTATCGGTTAGCTCTTCCAGACAGACATTTAGATCGGTATGGTAATAGCGGATATGCTGTTCTTGGTTGCCGTTTGTGTCTATCCATGCCAGTGGTTCGTAGCTGTTTTGGTCGGTATAGATATACAGGCTACAGTGCTGATTCGGGCTGATTTCCTGAATCATTGTTAAGTTGTTCCACAGGAAGTGGGTACGCTTGTAGGGGGCCTGCGGGTCTAGCGATGTTTTCGATGCACCGACTTAATGAAAATTTATGTCATCTTTATTTTTAATCCCATCTTTCATCTATATAGGGAGTTATACTTTCTATAATTAAAAACTTTGATTTACAGTAAAGCTGTAATTTATCATGTTTAACGGTTATTTCAGAATAATCCGTAAAAGAAGTGATCGTTGGTGAACAGAAAAAACCAACTCTTGAACCAGACATATTTAACTGAACTATCTCATTAAAAGTAATAATTAAACTTAATGCATTAAATCCAACTTTATCCCATTTTTTAGGGTAAATTTTGGGAATTTCCTTGCAAGTTAAATGGCATTTCACCTCAGAATAGCTTTCAAATGAAACACTATTTAATTCAATAGATTGAAAGTTAAATTCATTATTAAACATAAATTGAATTTTTTCTCTGCCTAACGCGTTTTTAAACCACATATCCATTCCTTAAGGGAAATTATAATGACCATAAGTTCCAGAAACATGATCAGTATTCAGGTTATTTGAAAGTCTAACATTAAAGTGTGGTTCAGCACCATGACCTGATTCTGCTTTAGAGTGCTAAAGACTATAATATTGAATAAAAATGGATTTTTTATCAATAAATTCATATTGTCGAGCCTTTATTGGTTGACCGTTTCTAGCGATCATAGTACTGCCATTACCATCTCGTAAAGATGGTCGTGTAATGGCTGTAGGCTATTGATTCATCGGTATACCTGCATTGTGCTTAACCTGTCTAAATGGATCTCTTCGACTTTTACTATCATACGATGTTTTCTTATTTTTTACCCCACATGCTTTTAAACCAAATGGGTCAATCAAGTCAACCCATTAGGCGCATACTGATACAAATTCAAGCCACCCAGCAATCCTATCGGGTCAGGCTGAGTAAATCTACCTATATCCGGATCATAATACTTGAAAGTATTTTCATGCATTCCAGTTTTTCGTCTAAATATTGTTCCTGATATCCGAGGTTTTGCTCTATTGATTGGTGCTCAATTTACTGAATCTGTTTTCTCCATAACTGAAAGCTACATTCTCAGAATAATTCGCCGTTTGCATCAGTTATCCCTTCCGGACAGCCAAATATATAAAATTTAATAGAATCTAAAATAATTAATAGACTCCATTCAACTAAAAAATTATTCCATTGAAATCATTATATATTTCTTTGGAAGATACTGTTTCGGTTTTTAACTAACGCTATTTTTACAAAAGTCCTTCTTCTTTAAATTTAGCAAGTACTTCGCGCCCTTTTTCAGATAACTCCAATTTTTTTAAATAAATTTTGAGTCTATTTTCTGACGCCGTAAAAAAAAACTTTGAATATTTGAGCATTGACGGTAATGCTTCATCTGGGAAAGGAATGTTAGGATTATTATATTCATCTTCATCAGGATCATAATCATCCTCAACTTCACTTTTAATAATCATTGATAAAAAGGCATCAAACGAATTTGCAACAAACTTCAGATTAGTATTTTGTTCTAGATAACCGCCTTTTACAGACATGTCAAAATAGAGATCATTCACTTCATGATCCCAATAATAGACTTCACCATTTGGGCTTAAGCAAAGCAAATCGCCGTAATTAAGTGTTGCTACGGCAAAATAATCCTCAGGTATCCTATTTAAATAGCCATCGTTGGTAGCCAATAAATCTTCTCTATCTTCCTTTGAAAAACCCAAAATGACCTCTAAGGGCAATGACTCGCCCTCACAATCAATACAGTAGTCAATATTGGCTTCATTATCAAAAACAACAACATTATATTTTTTCAAAAAATCAATATAAG
>NZ_LZGV01000030.1:0-2818 GCF_001690265.1 Gilliamella sp. HK2 | reverse complement strand
ATCAAAATCAGCAGTGCCGGCATTGAACTGGGCACGCAAGATAATGTGTATCTTAAATGTAATGTGATGCAAAAGATGGGGCCGGCACGTATAGATGATAATAAACTTAAATTCTCAAAAAGTGATGTTGATGTCGCGCTTAGGCGATTAATAGAGAGTGGCCATGTTAATTTTTCAGGTTAAGGAACTAAAAAATGACATTATCAGCAGTAAAAAAATGGAAATATCCCGTTATTGTAAATGGAAAAGAAAAATTAAGTGCCAATACTTATTACGAAGCATTAATGTCGGCATCAACGGGGTTTTATCCTGTCAGTGTAAACAAGCTTATGCACTGTGGCGTTCATTTTGATTTAAATGCTCTTAAAAAATTGGGGAATGAAAAAGAGCGTAGAGTGCATTGTATTGCTGATGGTGAGATTATCGCTTATCGGGTTAATGACCGTTATCAAAAAATAGATAAAGGCGATGAAGTTGTTTTTTTCTCAACGGGTTTTGTTCTGGTTAGGCACTTACTTGAAATGGAGCGTGTAGAAGAAACGCCAGTATCAGAAAGCGATACAACCGAGGATAACACTAATACAGAAGGAACAACGGCAGATACTAATCAGGCACAATCACCAAGTAATAGTACCGAGACGACAACAGCTACCCCCCCTCAGACAAATACAGAGACAGCGACCGACACATCCTCTTCATCTGAAGCGGCAACAACGTCAGAGACAACACCCAACACGACAGAGCCAGCAAAAGAAAAACAGCCGGGACACCGTCTTTATTTTTATAGTTTGTATATGCATTTAGCTGATACAAACTATTACGATAAAAATCCTAAAGAGCCAACTCCCGCATTTTGGGAGCAGGATATTTATCGTGTTCGCGTAGGGCATAAGGACTTAGATTACGTAGCTGGGTTAAATATTCGAGAAAAACCCGATAATTCAAATAATAAAAATATACGCGCCGTGTTACAAAAAGGCACAAAAGTCAATTTAAATCTAGATTTGCATGATGAAAAATATGAATGGTATGCTGTTTCGAATTTTGTCGAAGGGTATTTTTCAATTCCTGAATTAAAACCTATAAAATACAAATGTGATAAAACAGGAACAGAAGTCGATATTTTAGGTTGGGTGTATACTGGCAAAGCAGTAACAACATCAGAATTTGAAATATTGAGTAGTGAAACGGATATAACATTGGCGAAAGAAAAAAAAGAATTTAACGCTAATTTAGTTAAATCTAAAGGTCTAAGAGTCTGGAATGACTTTAAGGATAAAAACGATAAAAAACTTTACTCAATGCTACCAGAGGGCACACAAGTTAAAATATCAGGAGAGAAAAAAACGAAAAATTATGTTGAGTTAACGGAAGTGGTTAGAGATGGAAAGCCCACACTACCGTTACCGGCAGAAAAGAAAAAAGTTTGGTATGATTGCCTTGAAAATATAGTCAGAGGAAAAAAATACAACGAAGTAGTGGTATTAGAGAAACCCTTTCCGATTAAAGCGGGTGATTTAGTGGGACATATTGGTCATAACCAAAATAAAGGTATACTCAAAAGCAAATATTCTAATCTTGAAACCTTGCCATTAGGTGAAGGTTCAAACGATAAAGAATTTTGTCCTCATTTACATGTTGAATGTTTCACTTGTGAAGACTTGCCAAGCTATATCACGCAAACACAAGCAGAAGCGAGTAAAATCCCAGAGGGAGATAAAGCCTTTTTGGGTATAGCTAAACAGGTCAAACTACTGGAAAAAGAAGCTGCATCGGATACGACAGTGGGTAAACCGTATGCAAAGACCAAAATCAATGTAATGAGTCAAGATGTGAAGGTGGCTTGGTTACAGATTGAAATTTATTCATCAGAAACAGAAAAAAAGACATTATGGATAAAAAATGAAGCAGCTATTGCCAAAGTAGCCAAACCCAATGGGGAGTTATCTTTAGCCGAAAACACGGTTGCTTGGACTAAACATCCTTTACAAGCGAGTAATATACTCAGTAGCACACTAATTGTGGGCACAGCATTACAGGTCGAGATGAATGATGCAAAGTTATCACTAAGCGACAATCGAGCAATAGACGCACAAGGTAACTTGTGGTTAAAAGTCGATGTACTTGATGATAAAAACCGAAAAAGAAGTGGTTGGGTGTTAGTGAATGGTGAAGGTGCTAAGCGGGTCAGTTGTTGGGATTGGTTTGATTTTATGCAGATAAAAGAAACGGCCACATTAAAAGAACTCTACCTTGACGCAGACAAATCGTTAAAACGTAATAAAGACAACCATTCATTATCGCAATATAAACCAACAATAAAAGAAACATTATCTATTCTTGATAAGCAATACCATGTTGAAACAAAAATATATACCAGTATAAAAGAAGCGAGTTTTAAAGGTATTGCAGATAAACCGATGCTATTTACGGCATTAAGTCGCTTATTAATCAATTACGAAAGCGAATGGTATAGTGAAATTGATGCTGAAGGCAAAATGCCGAAATGGGAAGCGTTAAACAGCGAGCTGACGGAAAATGCTAAAAATATATTAGCGTATTTACAAACGGGTGACGAAGCAAAATTAGATGCATATTTAAGCCGTGTAGGTAAAGCAAAGGACTCCCCTGAAGCGAAAGGGTTTGAAACACTAAGACGAGAAATAAGCCGTTTTCCTGCAGATTATAAAGAATCACCCTCGAAAAAGCTGACTAAAGAACAGTTTGAATCTTATGCCAAAATGGAAGCATTAGAAAAACAAGTAACAGCTTGGGAAAAGACCAAAGAGAAGATAAAAAAGATGTTATGGTGGGATGA
>NZ_LZGV01000029.1:0-794 GCF_001690265.1 Gilliamella sp. HK2 | reverse complement strand
GTCAATTACATTGGTGGTATTAGGCTCACATACCACACACTCTATACGGTAAGTTCTGACCATACCACCACCAGAAATCGGTGCCGATACTGAGGTCATTACCCCTTGAATATCTGCCCAATCAAACTCTTTCATTGTTATCTCTTTCACTCTAAATGGTGAACGAGTAAATGTTTTTAATGAACCAAAATATAAAAGAAAATGGTCATAAATATAAACTTTACCGGTTTTACGATTAAAACGGATTGGGCAATCCTCGGGAGCATAGAATAGATAGAAAACAAACTGTAAGAAGAAATATATTAGATAAAGGAATAATAGCCCAAGAGGTATAAATATAGGTTTCCCTTCAGTTTCAAAAATAATAATGTAAGATGCAACATATACTCCAAAAATCAGCAATAAAATAAGCATTATTAAACAAATAATCGTGGCCCAACGCGGAACCCACTCCCATCCTATTGTTCGCCGAGAAAATTCACAGTAATCATCATTAGCATAACGTAATTTTTTATTATTACTTAAATAATGGCGGGTTGTATAAACCCCTTTGTATAAATCTTCGCGCCATGCGGAAACTTGCGGTTGGTACTTTGATGGCATTATTTATTTCCTAACTGTTTATATTCGGCATCTATTTGTTGATATTCTTCAAGCGAGCTGGCTTTGGATTTTTTGTCGATTTCTTCTGGCCAATTGACTTTGATTGGCCAAGTAAAGTCTTCTTCTGGCATAAATTCGGCATCCAAATTATTATCAGAAAAAGCCATATAGCTATTTATCCACATCCATTC
>NZ_LZGV01000028.1:0-2999 GCF_001690265.1 Gilliamella sp. HK2 | reverse complement strand
AAGTTATACAAGCAATTGATAGATTTCAAGAAGAATATACGATTAATAATACGATTTGGTTACAACTGAAATGTAGGTGTTCTCCTAAACAATGTAGTGGATTTGGTAATGGTTCAGGAAAAAATACCTCACCAGAACAATTTAATAAATATGAATATCCAGGGTTACATAGATCATTATTATTTGGATTTTGTGCGCTAAACTTTTATTTAAGTAGACAAAATGTTTATAAGTTTAGAGAAATTTCATCGGGATATAGATGTTCTTTGCATAAGGAAGGAGGAACTACTTCTAATCACAGAGGAAAAGCTTTAGATATTCAGTTTAATAAAGGTAATTGGGAAATCAGACATCGATTTTACATTAATATTGAACCCTTAATGTATATTCGTGATAACTTCTTTGCAACTTACCTTAATGCGCAAAACAAATGGGCAAATAGCAACCTTTTTAGCACTGAGCCAATAGGTTTAAAAAAGGATAATTCAATAATAGATAGAAATCATACATATAGTTGGATTCATATGGATGTTAGATCATTTGAAAAACAATATTTATTAGATGAATATTTTTGTACTGATGCCGCAACTTTAAATAAAGAAAAACTAATTACCCTTATTAATAAATAAGAAAAATAGAATAAATTAGAGGAGGAAATAATGCTAACAATACTAAATCGTTTTTTCGTTTTATTTTTTTGTTGTTTTATCGCATTAGCAGTAAGTGCGAATGAAATAAAAAATGATCCCAATACATTAACAAAGCAGGATATTACAGAGTGGCAATTAGTTGATATTACTTATTTACCCGATACTCCACTTAAACATGAAGCTTTATATACACGACTTAACGAAATAAAAAATATATCGGTAAAAAGTTCAGACAGCAAATTAATATTAGATGAAAATCATATAATTAATGTACATCAAGTTACCGACAATTTATCCCTACGCTCCCACGAATTGTTACAAAAAGTATTGGAACGTTTAGAGTTAACGGGTAATCAACAAGAAAATCAATATTTTGATTTTGTAACATTACCTAAGCAATATAATTTAAATCCCTCATTAGTGCTTATTTCCGATTACCTTTTTTTATTTACGAATGATGATATTGTTTTGGCGTTTAAATTAAAGCAGAAGATGCGTGAAACGCTAGCAACTATTTATGAAAAATTAAATATTATAGATGTTCCATTGAATAATTATTATTGGGGTGATGAAGTTAATAGTAACAATGATATTTTTTTACCAATAACGGATAAAGTTGATCCTTTTGTTGAAGGAAAGTTTGACGATGGTTGTTTTGATGAATTTAATTATTTTTTTAAAGGAATGATGGATGATGGTTGTTTTAGGGCATTGAAATTAAAATCTTATAAAAAAATAAAATTATTATTGCTGTCCTCCGTTGCTATTAATTCAGCAGAACGTTTATCATTAATTAGCCTTTCGGATGATTTTAATTTGATTGATAGGCTAGAAATAGGTGAAACTAGTGAGCTGGAGGATGGAGGTATTTGGAGTAAATATTTTATCGATAAAAATTATCGCATAACAATCAAACATTTTAACTCGCCATATGATTACAAGAAAAGACCAACCGCTTTAGTCAGTAAAATTCACTATGTCATTAATAAACAAGGAAAATTTGTTAAGATAAAAAGATAGTTTTTAATTGCAAATAGGCAAAATTAATTCAAGTACGTAAAAAAACATTTTCACCTATAAGGTTAGGGGGAATGTTTCTAATCCTGAGAATAATGAGGATTTCTTTACAATTCGTTTATGCTTCAAAATAAGCCGTACTGGGTAGAAAGCCATTGTCTTCATTATTGTAAAAAATAGCTAATGAATAATTTTAGGATATATTATGATAAATAACTATATAATTTATTTAGTGTTCGGTGTAATTCCTTTTTTTGCTTATGCACAAGAACCCCCTATTCAACATCATGTAAACACAATTATCCAACAAAATAATAAAAATGCCTGTTTTGAAAAAAGTACAGATACTTTACCATTAAATAAAGCACATAAAAATACACAATATAATTTAACTAATAATGAAAATTGCAAGATTAAAGATTTGGCATCATGGAATTGCGAAATAGATTTTCGTTATATACCTCTACCATCAAAAAATGACATTAATATGATTTTGGTGCCACAGGATTGTGGTGATTTTCCTTACAGACTTTATTTATTGACAATAAAAGATAATCAAATACGATCAGATTTATACGTTGAAGGTGAATGGTACGAACCAGGAAATAATGAAAATCTAATTGAAAAAACACATTTTACTATTTCAAAGGATTTTATCATTACCGTTACAACAGAATATGATAATAATTTAACAATTAAGCATTATTATTTAAATCAAGATGGATATCTTAAAGAAAAAACCAACAATAATTAAATTACTTTTTATCATACCTGAATTTAATTACATCATCAGTTACAGCTGATGAAAAAAGTAGAAACCATTATCGGCAGCGTGATACGCGAAAAGGGAAAAAACACAAAATTTGTGGATTTATTGCTCAAAGGCAGTAAAGTTCGTTTAGGTAAATAAGAAAATTACACCCCAAAGATGCACGCATTACACCAAATTTTGACAGGAACACTGATATATTCAACACAACGAAAAAAAGGTCTACCGCCACCTACTTTTACAGAAAGGGATTTAAAGGAAGCGCTACGCCGAAGTTGGGCCGCAGAGCGGATAGGGCATTTACTGGTAAAATATGAAAGTGAATGGTATGCCGATGAAGCATTAAGCAAATGGAACGAAGTTGATGAACTGTTTGAAGAAGAGAGACAACAGAAAAAAGAGATGATTGAAGCAGGCTTAAACGAGCTCGGCATCACCCAACCTTACCTACGTGATTATGTCTTCAAGTTGGTGGACGAAGCGTTTAAATATATTCAAACTAATTGGAAAATAGAAAAAGAGCAACGCATTAAACCGTCACTGTGGTGGAAAGAAGTGGCACA
>NZ_LZGV01000027.1:0-31394 GCF_001690265.1 Gilliamella sp. HK2 | reverse complement strand
ATTCTGGTCTTAATGATATGGTTAATAATCATTATATGCGTATTTTTGGTTCAGCAGTGCTTTTATCTGGCGTAACTGCGGGTATTTCGCACAGTCAAAATAAACATAACGACGATCGTTCTGCTAGTGGTGCACTGTCTGAAGCTCTGGGGCAACAACTGGGACAAACTACGATGCAGTTGATTAATAAAAATATGAATGTTGCCCCGACAATAGAAGTTCGCCCAGGTTATAGATTTAATATTGTTGTTACGAAAGATATGGTTTTTTCTAAGCCGTATAAATCATTTGACTATTAAGGATGGTATATATGAAAAGAATAGCTAATATGATAATTCTAATTTTTGCGTTAAATATTAATTTGAGTTCAGCGGGTATTCCTGTTATTGACGCTGGAAATTTAGCTCAAAATATATTAAGTGCAATGGAGGCGATCAATCAAACACTGAAACAAATAGAACAATATGAAACTCAATTGCAACAGTATGAAAATCAATTAAGAAATACTGCTGGTCCGGCATTCGAAATCTGGGATAAAGCAAATCAGACGATAGATAATCTAAATAATGCTATGAAAAAATTAGAATATTATCAAAATCAAATCGGTTCATTTGAACAATATTTAGATAAGTTTAAAAACGTAAATAGTTATCGAACAATGCCGTGTATAAATGATGGTAAATGTACAGCAGCTGATTTAGAAAATATCAATAAAATTAATGAGTTTAATATTGAATCAACAAGAAAAAGCCAAGAGGCTGCATTTGTTGCAATACGAGATCAGCAAAAAGCGTTGAACAACGATGCTAAACAGCTAACACGGCTACAAAATGCGGTACGAGGCGCTGATGGCCAGATGGCGGCGCTTCAGTATAGTAATCAACTAGCTAGTAATCAGGCAAATCAACTCATGCAAATGCGAGCATTATTAGTTTCTCAATATAATGCATTAATAACAAAAGAAGCGGCCGAAAATAATAAAAATGCTCAAGAATTGGCTATATCTAAGAAATTAAGAGCAGCAAGCAAACTAGGAAATTCGTCTGCGTCAAAAGGAATGTTAGGAATGCTAAAATAAGGTGGATCAGAATGAGACATAAATATTTTTTTTCCATTTTTCTGTTATTAATTTCATTTTCAAATAATGTACTAGCAGATATAGATAATAAAGGGATACTAGATAAAGTTTTAGAAAAGTACAAAGCTGTTGCTAGTTCATGGCAAGATGTTTTACTAAATAATGCGCTGTGGCTTTTTTGGTGCTTAGTTCTTATTTCGATGGTTTTTACATTTGTAATAATGCTGTTAAAAAATTCAGATATATCTGAATTGTTTACTGAGCTTGTCCGCTTCATGATTTTTACAGGATTTTACTTGTGGTTATTGAAAAATGCACCACAAATAGGTTCTTCAATAATAAAAAGTTTAAGTAAGCTTGCAGCAAATGCAGCAGGTATAACAGAAACTCCCTCCCCATCTTCTGTTGTTGACATTGGATTTAGTATTTTTGCAAAGGTCTTAGATCAGGGATCAATGTGGTCACCGATTGATAGTGCACTGGGCGTTGTGATAGGACTAGTTATTCTAACTGTTATTGCATTAGTAGCTATAAACATGTTGATATTGCTAATTACATCCTGGGTGTTGTTATATGCAGGGATATTTCTACTCGGATTTGGTGGTTGCAAATGGACTAGTGATATTGCGATTAATTACTATAAAACAGTTCTGGGTATATCAATTCAAATATTTACGATGATTTTATTGATCGGGATAGGTAAAACGTTTGTTGATGATTATTACCAATCTATGTCTGATTCAATAGACTTTGCCGAATTATCAGTGATGTTAATTGTTTCTATTGTTTTGTTATATCTTACTAATAAGCTTCCCTCATTAATGTCAGGTATTATCACTGGCGCTTCTGTTGGTGGAATGGGTGTAGGTAATTTCACCGCAGGAGCATTAGTAGGTGCTGCTGCGACAGCTGCGACAGGGATGAGTATGGCGGGTAAAGCATTTAGTAGTGGTGCTGCTAACATCGGTGGTGGAGGAAAAGCAATAATTGAAGCATTTAATGGGGCAAGTGGTTCTGATGATTCTGATAATTTTGATGCTCCTTTAGGTTCTGGTGGTTCTGGTGATAATTTTGATGGTTCTTTATCTTCAGCAATGGGAAGTAGTGATGAATCAGAATCTAGTTCTTCAAGCGCTTTCAGTAGTGATGAATCAGAATCTAGTTCTTCAGGCTCTTTCAGTAGTAATGGATCAGAATCTAGTTCTTCAGGCTCTTCCAGTAGTAATGGATCAGAATCTAGTTCTTCAGGCTCTTCCAGTAGTAATGAATCAGAATCTAGTTCTTCAGGCTCTTCCAGTAGTAATGAATCAGAATCTAGTTCTTCAGGCTCTTCCAGTAGTAATGAATCAGAATCTAGTTCTTCAGGCTCTTCTAGTAGTGATGAATCTGAATCTAGTTCTTTAGGCTCAAAATTAACTTCAGGAGTGAAAAATTTGATGGCAGGAGCAAGTGGATTGATTGAAGAAACATTTAACGCCAAAAAAGAAGCCTTTAATGAAAAAGTAGACAATACATTTGGTGGAAAAATAGCTAAACAAATAAAAAAAAATAGAGAGAATAAAAAATGAAATTAATTAAATTATCAATATTAATTCTAACAATGGTTTCAAGTTTTGTTTTTGCTTTACCTGGAGATGAACAGCTTACAGGGGACACAAAAACGGCATGTGAAGTTATTTTATGTTTATCATCTAGTACTCGACCTCCAGAATGTAGTGCACCCATCAGTAAGTATTTTTCAATCAAGATTTATCATCATGGTAGTTTCTCACCTAATCGAACAATTAAAGCAAGAAAAAATTTTTTAAATTTATGTCCAGTTTCTAATCAGAATAACAAAATGTCATCACTTGTAGATGCAATGTCAAATCAACTAGATGAAAATTTATGTAAAGCAAGAGAATTAAATAGAACTATCGATAAAGCACATGGCAAATACAGAACAACAGCAACATTACCAGTATATTGTAATGCGTTATTTAATCACGAATATACTAATTTAAAACGACCTAAATATACATGTAATAAAGAATTTTATGATGCCAAAGATTGGAGACGTGGTTATACAATTACTAAGAAATGGTTTAGAGAAATAAAAAAACCGATCAAAAAAACTTGTTGGATTGACTAATGGCAATAAATTACAATTTACCACCAACAGCACAAGCTCAAGTAGTTTGTGCTATTGCTGCTGCTACTCGATATTCGGTACCCGTGAACATTTTTTTAGCTGTTGTAGAAAAAGAAAATGGAAAGCCCGGACAATATGTTAAAAACAAAAACGGAACTTATGATATCGGACCTTTACAATTCAATACATCGTATATAAAAACATTATCAAAATACGGTATTACATATAAAAGTGTAGAGGGGCACCACGGTAGTTGCTATCCATACCATTTAGCAGCTTGGCGTATAAAACAACATATCAATAACGATAAAGGAGATATTTATCAAAAAGTCTCTAACTATCATTCAAAAACCGCAAAATTCAACGCTATATATCGAGCAGATCTAATTAAACGTTCTGAGAAGCTAGCAACATATCTAAATACGTATTTTGATAGTATTAATAAAATTGTTGTAACTCCCATCGAGGGGAATCAACATAACACAAACAAGTATGTAGAAAGAACAATTTATATTATCAGGAGGTAAAAAACAGCGGCAGTATAGAGTTTTTAAAATTAGCCGCTTTTTAATTATTGATTATGGTAATGATTCTAAATTAGAAATAATTCCATTGTCATTTTTATTATTTGTTGATTGCTTAATTTTTTCAGAACCTGTTGTTGGGCAACGTTTTTTTAATTCTTTTTTTGCGTTTTCATCAGTTAGTTGTGCATAATCACTACATTGAATTTGCGATGTTGTTTCTTTTTGTTCACAACCACTTAAGATCATTAATGTTAATAATCCCGTAACTAATAGTTTTATCATATATCTCTCCATTAAATTAACTAATGAGATAAATTTACTAATTTCTTTTTCATAGTAATACAAGTCTTAAGAAAAATCATTTTTTATTTTCATTTAACAAACATAATAAATATGTTGATACTGGTATAATTACATTTAAAATCAGAATTGTTAATTCTTGCATATTAATATTTAATGGGGAGTTAGAATTAGAATCGCTAAAAATTATAAAATTAACAATGCTAAATGTGAAATGACAGATTAGTAATCCAATAAAGTATAGTTTAAATTGTTTAAAATAGAACTTGTCTTTTTTGACAATTGATGTAATCATAATTCCAACAATTAGTATTGCATTAATAATAATTGAATATAGAGGAATTAATGGGATTGCATCAATAAAGAAATAAAGATAAAAAAATAAAGCTAGTAAAAAAAAAGTTTCCCATATCATCCAGCATAAAGCACTTAAAAATTTTTCCATTATTTAACTCCTTTGTTTAAATTTTCATTGTATCCCTATAAAATCTAAAAAATTTTCTTTACTGGTGTATGATTCTAATTCTTCTAATGCTGAAGATATAAGCGCCGTTATTGCATTTACATTTTCTTCAATAGTCATATTTGTATTATTGTTATTACATGCATTCATATATTTTTTTATCGTTTTTTTAGCAAATTCTACAAAATCATCCTCTGTTTTCATATACGATTCCTCATATAATTAATTTAAATTCATTATATCGAATTGTTTAATTAAAAGCTACTAATGAAAAATAAAGATTTCTGTTACAAAAAAAATAGATTATTAAAATAGGATATCAATTTTAGCGGCTAAAAATGTTAAACTAAGGCATATTGGATGGTTTGATAATTTAATCATTAAATGGTTTAGTACATTTACTAAAAACGGTCGTTTTTAAGAATTTAAAAATATTAGTGTTATATATAGATTGGTTTTTGTTTAATGAAACTAAGTTTTGATAATTCATATTTAAAATCCTTGATAATTAAAATTTAAACTTTTTTCAAAATATATTGATTATTTTCATATCCAACTACTTCTATTATTTCATTTATTCTTCTCCCTTGTTTCGTTCTTGTTATGTTAACTATTACATGTACTGATTCGGCTATAACTGGTTCAATATTTTTTGGTGCTGATTTATTTCTAGAAATTAGAGATTTTAATCGGGTCAAGCCTGATTTAGCAGTTGTTGAATGTAGAGTTCCAAGACCTCCGTCGTGACCGGTGTTCCACGCATCTAGTAGATCTAATGCTTCTTCTCCGCGAACTTCTCCAACTAATATTCTGTCAGGTCTCATTCTTAGAGTTGTTTTTAATAATTGTGTCATTGATATGTCTACTGTTGTATGATACTGAACTGAGTTTTTAGCTGCGCATTGTAGTTCGCCCGTATCTTCAATGATAATTATTCTTTCAGACGAATTTATTTTAACCATTGCATCTATCATTGCATTTAATAGCGTTGTTTTTCCGCTACCAGTGCCACCCACCACAAGAATATTTTTGTGATTTGCTATATATTCTTTAATTTTTTCACATTGATTCTGTGACATTATTTTAGCATCTACATATTGTTCTAATGTAAATATTGAAGTCGCCTTTTTTCTAATAGCAAAAGTAGGATTTAATACAACAGGCGATATTTGTCCTGCAAACCGTGATCCATCAAAAGGTAATTCACATTCTAAAATAGGGTTTTTACGAGTTAATTCTTTTCCGTGATAGCCTGCAATTGTTCTCATTATTGATTCAGCACGAGATGGATGTAAGCTTCCGACCATTTTCAGCCGTTCGCCTTGTTTTTCTTGCCAAATTGAAGAATCAGGATTCAATATTACTTCAACGGTGAGGGGGTCTTTTAGAAATGTGATTATCTCTCCGAGATCTCTTTCTAGTTTTATTAAAGCCCTTTTTTTTGTTGAGTCAATATTATCAGTTGTAGACGTATCCATAAATTTATCCAATATAATAGATATTATAACTATAATATACATTATATCGAATATAAATAAAATTATTAATTTATGTTTTACTTTTTTTCTTTATCTCATCTTGCCACTTTTTAACAATAAAAGCTTTATGTGCGGGTAATATTGCTGTAATTTTTACTGTGCCAGGAGGTAATGATTCAGGTTTTGTATAACTTAAACTTTTGAGATCTATATTTTCTGGTAATAGCATTTCATGTAAATGAACATTTAGCGAAATTGCAATTTTTTCTAAATTTGCTAGTGATGGATTTGCTTTACCGTTTGTTAATTCAGATATGAAAGAGGGGGATATGCCCGAAATTTCACTCAAATATGATTTTGTATATCCACGTTCTTTCATGATTTTCAGTAGATTAAATAAAAATATTTCACTATACATATATTTCTCTTTTAAATTTTAGCCGCTAAAATTTATTTTATTTGTTGGTAATTTTACACGAAATATTATTCATAAAAAAGCTATAAAAAATAATATTAATTCGATTTATCGAATGTTATAATTAAACTTTAAAATTTGTATTATGAGTTTAATAATTTTAAAATAAATTATTAAGTAGAACAATTTAATCTAATTAATATTGTTCATATACAGGGAAAATATTGTATGACAGATAAAAAAGAATCTAATGAATTAGCTGATAATACTCAGCTATCATTATTTCTCGTCGCACCATGGAACGATGAGATGAGAGGTATACCTAATGATTATGCTAGATCGGCAATATTTACTGTAAGAAATAAACGTGTAAAACGAGCTGCATTACAAAATCAAGCCATCTACAGTACTAATAAAAATGTAACGATCAGCTATACAGGCGTTGAATTGCGTGCTGAAGATGATGAGTTAGTCTGGCAGCAGGTTTTAGAATTTGCTAAAAGAACGGCTTTAGGAGAGTGGGTTGAATTTACATTTTATGAATTATGCAATGAAATAGATTGGCCGATCAATGGTGCATATTATAAAAAAGCGGAAGATTGTTTGTCGAGACTCCAAGCATCTGCCGTTCGATTTACATCAAATAGACCCGGATTGTATAAAAGTGATCTTGAATCAATTTCATTTTTAGAACGGTTTAGAGTTGTTAATCGAGGAGATAAAACGAAATCACGATGCCAAGTTAAAATATCGAAAGATATGGTAAATCTTTTTATGGGAAATCATTATTCCAGAATATCATGGATACAATATCGGAATTTATCTCCGATTGCTCGCCGAATGTATGACTATTTTTCAACTCATAGAGAACCATTTCCATTGGCGTTAGAGAATTTTAAATTAATTTGTTCATCTGATGTAAAAACGATGAAAAAGTGGCGAGAAATGACTAGAAAAGCATGTAAAGAGCTTGAAGAAAGTTCTTTGGTGAAATTTGTGTGGGTTGATAATGACTATATCAAATGCATTAGATAGCAGATAGTCTATTGATATTTGAGGGGCGCTTTTAGTTTTCAATATCAAATATTGACATTTGAGGGGCACTTTTAGTTTTCAATATCAAATATTGACATTTGAGGGGCGCGGTGCTACTTATATGAAATATTAAAATTATACCTAACGATGTGAACTTATTCACAATATCTGTGGATAAACCTGTGATTTACTATAGATGTTATTGATATTTGAGGGGCGCATTGATTGACATTTGAGGGGCGCATTGATTGACATTTGAGGGGCGCATGATTGACATTTGAGGGGCGCATGATTGACATTTGAGGGGCAGAAGAGTTATTTTTTTTAATAAAAATCAATTATTTAACACCTAGCTAACCTTTAACCTAAATAACCTAAAATAACCATTTATTTAACCGCCGCCTCAAATTGGCTAAAAAATAAACTAAACACTGTTTTATTGCTTATCCACCGTCGCCAAAGGGGGGTACCCCCCCTTTTCAAACCCGCCCGCTACGCTACGCTACGCTCCCATCCCCCCAGGGCTTCGCCCTCGCCTACGGCTCACCCTATAATAATGCCTGCCCAATTCCTGCGTTGCAGGGGGCAGAAAATAGTAAAAAAAAAGAATCAAACAAAAAATAACCAACATAACACAATAAAGTTAAAACACATTTTTACGCCAAAAAAGAAGTCCAAAAATGGATCGAGGATCTAATAATGATCCAACCGATCTTTTGGGAGTTTTTATATATTGAAAAAAACTATTTTAGCCGCTAAATATTATTGACTTTTTGAAAAGTTTAATTAAACTTTTATATAGTGAAAATAGAAAAAAGGGGAACTATGAAAAAATCTTTAACTGAAGAACAATTTGCTATTGCTATTAGCAAAATAAACATTAACAAAAAAACAAAAGGTATTGCATATCAAGTATTAGTAAAAGGCATTCGTCAGATTGACTTAGTAAAACAATTAGGAATGAGCAAGGGAAATATATCTCAGGCTGTTAATAAAGTTTTTAATGCATATAACAACAGTCAAGAAATACCTGACGGATATGAACGTGTGACTGTAATTTTACCAGAACACAAGGCTTTTATTGTAAAAAAATGGGAAAAAAAATAAAGGTTATCTTATGAAGATTGTATTATTTTCAAACCAAAAAGGCGGGGTTGGGAAAACATCTAGTGTTGTTCATTGTGGTTATTATTTTGCCGAAATTTGTAAAAAAACAGTTATTATTGATGCAGACGTTCAGGGAAATACCTCTTTTTCATTAGAATATTTTTCATCTAATAATGTTACTGCCAGCGATCTATTTATCAATAATATTTCCGAAAAACCGGAAAAAAACGTCGATTTATCAAAATTACCAACGAAAATGAGTAAAGCTAGTATAAAGAAACTCATTAATAACTTAACTTTAATTCAAGCCAGTGATCTATTAGTTGATATTGAACAAATGAATTTAAATACTGCTATTTTTAATTTCAAGAAAAATATAGAGTTTTTATCTAATCATTTTGATATTTGTTTTATAGACATCGGAGCAGCAGTTGGTGTCAAGTGGGCTGCTATTATGTCATCTATTGATTTTCTTATATCACCTATTGAATGTGAAAAATACAGTATAATGGGAATCGAAAAAACAATTTTAACGTTATCAAATTTTAAAAATATCAAATTTTTAGGTATTCTTCCTTGCAGAGTTGATTTCAAAAAGCCACGTCAAAAAAATAATTACAAAACTTTATTAGATGGGATACCTGAAATGTTAACGCCGATGAAAATTCATTCAAGAGATAGTATTGCTGAAGCATGTGATGAACAAATTCCGGTGTGGCGTGTTAATAAAAGCGCCGCTCGGCAAGCATCAAAAGAAATTAAATCATTATGTAAATATATTTTAGATAAAACGGGAATATAAAATGAATAAATTGTTAGGTAACTTAAAAAATGTTTCAAGTTTATTAAACAATGATATGGTTGATCAAGAAGTTTGGTTAGATCTTAATTTGATTGATCCTGATCCCGATCAACCCAGAAAAATTTTTGATGAAGAACAGTTAAAAAATCTTTCTTTATCAATGACTTATGTTAACCCGAAAACAAATAAACAAAGAGGTAATAAGCAAGCTATTGTGGTAAGACCGAATTTAGAAAAAGATGGTCGTTATATTATCGTGATGGGAGAACGCCGTTATAGGGCTGCTATGTTGGGTAATATGGATAAAATACGGGCTAGAATTGATAATAATTATATTGATCAAGATGAAATTGAAGATGATCAAATGGTTGAAAATATTCAAAATGCTAGTTTACATCCGAAAGAAATTGCGAATTGGATCGGAAAAAAGCTTAAACAAGGAAAAAAGAAAAGTGAACTAGCTCAAACCTTAGGTAAATCAAATTCTTTTATAACTCAATATTCAGCATTATTGGCGTTACCGGTAGCTATCTCTGAACTATTTGAACAAAATAAATGTAATGATGTTACATTGCTAAATGATTTATCTGCATTACATAAAAAACATCCAGCTGAAGTTGATAATTGGATTGATAATGAAACTGATGTTAATCGTAATTCTTTTAAATTATTTAAAGAATTTTTAGATACAAAACAAGAGTCTGAAGAACCTGAACTTGAAAGTAGAGATCCGGCGCCAGAAGAAAATTCTAAAGATAAGGAAAACAAAATAAGCAAAAAATTTAAATCTACTGTGATAGTTGAATATGAGGGAAAATCTGCAAAATTAATTTTAAATAAAGAACCTGGAAAAGGGCTAGGATGGATTAAATTAATAAATGATGATGATTCAGAAGAATTTGAAGCGGAGTTAAATAATTTAAAATTAATATCAATAATTGAAGATTAATAATTGACTATGTACAGGTTTCCTGTACAATGTTTGTGTGTTAATTCAATGAGGATATTTTAATGAGACATATTAGTTATACTTCTATTAGAGCAAATTTAGCAACTGTAATGGACCAAGTTGTAAATGATCGTACTCCAACACTCATAACTAGGCAAAATGGGGCAAATTGTATTTTAATGTCATACGATGATTTTTCTGCTTTAGAAGAAACTGCATATTTGCTTCGTTCTGCTGCTAATGCTAGACATTTATTAAATTCATTAGAACAAGTTAAGAATGGTCAATTACACAAACTACAAGAGGATGAGTTGAATAATGAATAAATTGTTCACATCTGATGCTTGGAGTGATTATTTATACTGGCAAGATAAAAACAAAAAAATTATTAATAGAATAAATGAATTATTAAAAGATATAAGTAGGACACATTTCACAGGTAAGGGAAAACCCGAACCATTGAAAGCGAATTTATCGGGTTACTGGTCAAGAAGAATTGATGCTGAACATAGATTAGTTTATAAAATTGAAAATAATTACATTTTAATTATATCTTGCCGTTATCATTATTAAAAATTTTCAAAATTTAACTAAATATGTAGAATGTTTCCATAATTAGTAGAAAAAGCCTCTGACAAATAAAAAAACCAACTAGTTAAAGTTGGTTTTTTTATGCTAACTATTTATTAAAATTATTTATATAGGTAACGCCATCATCACATAACCAGTGATAAGAATACGCTTCTTTTCGTATATTCCGTATATTCGCAAAGCCAAGCAATTATCAAAAAACACATAACACTGATAAAGAAACCTATTGTTTTCATTGTTCATCTCCTGCTTATTAGCTAAAATATATAAAAATCATAAGTAACATTATAAAAATAAGTAGTGTTAAATTAATTTTTGAATAAAAACCAATTTTTTTACTTTCAACTTCAATATCAATTTTAGCGGCTAAAATTTCATCATTTATTAATTTTTTAAACTCAGTTGCTGATTCCGTAATGTGATCTGTAAGCGTTTTTTTACTTGCTATTAAAGCTGCATTTAAAATTTTTTCGGCATTATTCTTAACTGATTCATCATATTGAGAAAAATTAAGTTCTAACTGTGTTCTATTTTCAGCTAGAATTTTTGATAAACTTAATTCGAGTTCCTTTATCAAATAATCATTTGCTGTTATTAACATCAAAATAGGATCATCCTTTCCAAGCATTACATTATTTTCTTTTGCTATGAGATTTATCAATTCTTCTTTATTCATATATCCGCCATTAGATTTAATTGTGTAAATATTTTATCTTTGTAAATATTTAAACGTTGCCTACTCATAATTGATAAATTTTTATCCTCAATTGCTTCTTTAAATGTTTGTTTATTTTTTAGCATTTCAGAAATATCTTTACCAAAAGTTTCTTCTTTGACTGATGGAATTCTTATAATTGTTGATACTCTATTTTTATAGTCTTTATAAGCTTTCATTTCTTCAAAATTTTTAGATTGTGCTTCAATTTTTCCCCAAAATTCGTTTAACCACACCACAAATTCTATATTTTCTGGAAATTGTTTTACTAATTGAGCGAAACCATTAATTGTATCAACGAGAGCTTGTCCTCCAGTGATAACTGTATGTACTATTAATTTATGCCCCATTGTTTCTAATAGATCTGCTATTTGATTACTAATGATATAATGAGCTAGTGGAACAAATGTAGCGGCACCATTATCTATCACTGCATCAATGTTTGTTGCTGCTATCCATTCGATTAATGTATCAATATTTCGAGTATTTATTTCATCGTTTTCTAACAAATGTAGAGTTTTTACATTTAACGATCTATAACCGCCAAATGTTGAATTAACCGGATCAGTATCAATACAACACGGTAGTATATTATGTTTATATTGAATATACTGAGCTAGAATCGATGAAATAAGCGATTTTCCGACCCCACCTTTCCCTTGTAATAACATGTGTATCTTAGCCATTTAATCTCCTTAAATTAGATCTTCTTTATTCGGGTTTGAATTAAAATTGAAACCGTCTACCCTTTGGTTTTTGTTTAAATTTTTTTCTATATTTGTAATTTTTTCTCTAGTTTTCTTATTAATTAACTTATTTACATAGTTATTAAATGCTGGGTAGCTGACAGATATTTTTTTTTCATCAACTAATGTTTCCCAGATTATTTTTACTGACCAGCCATCAATAATTGCTTGTTCTATATCTGTTTTATGTACTAAAAAATCTCCTCTGTTTTTTGCTTTTTTTGTGTTTTTCTTATTCCGTACTTTTTCAGCTATTCGCTGACTAAGATTTTTAGTCATTTATAAATTACCTATATTTATTCAATATATTCGATATATTATATCTTTTTTTATATAAAAAAAATTTATTTTTTTGCATTATATTGTATATAATACTTTATATCGTATTAAAATAATTTTTTTATTGGCGTTAAATACAAAAAAAAAGGGGCAGGACAGGTGAAATAGTCCCACATTTGAAAATGTGGAATTATTTCACTTAACTCTTATTCACTACGTTCAACGAGTTAGTCCTGCTCTACGAGGTATCGGCTACCGCCTTTTAAGGAACAAAATGGAATCTAATAAAGCAAGAAGAAATACAACTCCAATTAAAGTTTGGGTTTTCCCTGAAGAAAAGGAAATGATAATTTCAAATGCAAAAAAACATGGTTTATCTACATCATCATTTCTACGACAGTTGGGGTTAAATATTGAAGTTAGAGGGATAGTAGATCAGCAACGTATATTAGAATTAGTTAAAATTAATGCTGACTTGGGGCGGCTAGGTGGGCTTTTAAAGTTATGGTTAACAAATGATGAAAAAATAAAGTGCTTTAATAAAAATACGATTGATGAATTGTTGACTAAAATTAGTATTATACAGAATGAATTATATGAAAAAACATTAAAGTTTTAGCGGCTAAAATTATTTATGGAGAAGAATAAGAATGACATCATTTTCAAGACCTAAAAAAATAATGGCATATGATAACAAGTTACTAGTGAAACCTCGTAAATTAGATGTTTCATCTATAAATAATATAATTGGGATGGATGTTAGCTCATTGTTTTATAGTATTACAGATCTTTCAAGTGAGAAATTTAATAAACTTATAAAATCTGAATCATTTTTACGTAATTTATTAATTATCTATTTAAAACATAGTTATGTTTTTGTTAAAGATATTGCATTTATAATGAACTTAACACCGTCAAGAGTTTTTCAAATTATAAAATCAACAATGCCAAAAATTTTTAAAGATACTAGTGTAGATATAAAAGGTTCTTTTTATATATATTATGCAATGCATAAACGAATAACGCCCATTTCTTTTTTTCCATACAAATTTGAAAAAGATGTTCAGAAAGATATTGACTATTTATTTTTAATCTATGTACGTTCTGTTATTGAGTTATATTTATCAACATTTCATTATAAAGATGAATTGCTAACAAGTAATATCATGCAAATTGCTAATGAAAGTTTTAATAATAAGGGTATAAATGCTTTCGAAAAAAATTAATATGCAATGTGCAACAAAAAGTAGTTTTTCTCGATTAGTCGATTATATCACTGATACTCAGAATAAGGATAACAGGGTTCAGAATATAACTATTACTAATTGTAAAAGTGATAATTTAAATTGGGCTAAGATTGAAATATCTGCGACACAGAAGCTGAATACAAGATCCGTATCTGATAAAACTTATCATTTGTTAATTTCTTTTAGAAAAGGTGAAGAGCCATCAGATGAAGTGTTAAAAAATATTGAAAATGATATATGTAAATCTTTAGGGTATGAAGAACACCAACGAATTAGTGTTGTTCATAATGATACTGATAATTTACATATACATGTTGCTATCAATAAAATTCATCCAGATAAACTAACATTGCATGAACCGTATAGGGATTATTATACTCGTGCAAAAATTTGTTCTGAACTGGAAGATAAATATAATCTCCAAAAAGATAATCATATTAATAAAAATACTCGTGGTCAAAGTGCTGCTAACGACATGGAAAAAATTACGGGTATTGAAAGTCTCATGACATATATATCTGATTTAAATTTATCTGATACTAAAACGTGGTCTGAATTACATTCTGTTTTGAATGAAAATGGATTAGAAGTTAAGCTAAAAGGGAATGGATTGGTTTTCAAAGATATAGGCTCTGGAATTACAGTTAAAGGTAGTTCTGTGGGTTATTCTAAATCAAGACTAGAGAAAAAATTTGGGGCATATACACCTAATGATGGTGCTTATGATTGTTTAAGAACTTATACAAAGAAACCAGTAAAAAATAGAATTGATACGACAGAATTATTTTTGAAATATAAAAATAATAAAGAAGAGCTGAAACAGAAAAAAAATAAGTTGTATAAAAATGCTCGAGTTAAGAGAGATCGATTGATTGAAGAAGCAAAGAATAAAGCAAAATTAAAACGTAATCTATTAAAGCACACAAAAAACAATCCTTTTAAAAAGATTCTATACAAATCTATTTATTCAACATTATTAAACGATATTCAAAAAATTAAGAAAACATATCATGAAGATATTTTAGCGGCTAAAAATGTAAAGCCTTTATCTTGGTTGGAATGGTTACAAAATGAAGCCCAAAAAGGGGATAAAGAAGTACTTTCTGTGTTAAGAAATAGAACTTCAAAATTAAATAATAATGAAAATAATAGTATTTATTCTGAACAACGTGCATATAAAGAGATTATACCGGGTTTAAAAATCGACAATGTAACTAAAAATGGCAGTGTTATTTATAGTGTTGCTACATCAAAAATTAAAGATAGTGGAGCTAGTATTTCAATATCAAATTCAACAGAAAATGGTTTAGAAGCTGCTATTTTGATTGCTAAATATCGGTATGGTTCGTATTTAAAAATATCGGGGAGTGATGAGTTTAAAAGGAAAATAATTAATACAGTAGTTGATAAAAATATTAATGTAACGTTTTCAGATTCAGAACTAGAAAACTACAAAAATTCTTTACTAAGAGGTAAATATGATAAACAACGAACAGGAACAACGGGAAATCGAAGCTGCCCTAATGATGTTAGATCAAGAACCACAACAAGAACCACAACAAGAACCACAACAAGAACAAGACGAAAGGGGAATACCGTATCAGGAATTATCAACATTAGAAGAGTTACCGGAAAGACGTCTGCCGTCAGAAGCTACAATATGCGAAGTCTGTCCGAATGCTCTTTGGTTAGCATCGAAAGAAGAAGTAAAATGTTATTGTCGAATAATGCAAGTAATAATATGGAAAACAACGGAACCCGATGTTTTAATTCTATGCGATGGAATTCTTCTAGCTCAAGAGTAGTTAAAATATTTGGATATGAAGTAGAAAACGATTCTATTATAGCTGCTAATAAATATATAAATGAGAGAAATGAAAAAGCCAAAATAATATTCGATATAAAAAAGCATATACATTATAATGAATTGGAGTTTGGTTCCTCTTTTCGTTATAGTGGAATGAGATACATAAATAATCATGCGTTGGCATTATTTGAAACTAACAATAATAATATTGCTGTGGTTCCTGTGGACAAAGCCATTGAGTACAAGTTACGTAAATGTTCACGTGGTGATTCTGTAACGATTAACAAAGGGGGGTTTGATATAAAATCAACACGAAGAGTTAAAAGATAATGGTAAAAATAGACAAAATAGATAATTTAAATGTCGGCTGTAGAAAAAAGATAAAAAAAAATAAAATTCTAAAACCTAGTTTAGTTGCAATTTCTGTTACTATGGGATTGCAAACATCCACTCAATTTTTTGCTCATAAATTAAATTATCATCCAGCCTTGGGGGATAACTTTAACCATATTTATTATCCCTGGAGTATCGTTGAATGGGGATACAAATGGAGTGCACAATATCAAGATTTTTTTTATCATGCAGCAGCACCTGGATTAGTGATTTCTTCACTGGGAATTTTAGGAATATCGATTATTTCTGTTATTTCTGCTAATTCAAGCAAAGCCAATAAAAATCTGCATGGTTCAGCAAGGTGGGCTGCTAAAAAAGATATTCAAGCAGCAGGGCTAATTCCTAAAGATCGGCTATTAGATAAACTTCTTAAAAAGAATAAGTCTGACGGAGTATACGTTGGAGCTTGGGTTGATGATCACGGTACTTTTCATTATCTACGGCATAATGGACCTGAACACATACTAACTTATGCGCCAACTAGAAGTGGTAAAGGTGTTGGACTAGTTATACCCACATTATTATCTTGGGCTGAAAGTACTGTTATAACTGATTTAAAAGGTGAATTATGGGCTTTGACAGCTGGATGGAGAAAGAAATACGCAAATAATAAGGTTATTAAATTTGAACCCGCATCAGCCATTGGAAGTGCATGTTGGAATCCATTGGATGAGATCAGGTTAGATACAGAGTATGAGGTTGGTGATGCTCAAAATTTAGCAACCTTAATTGTTGATCCCGACGGCAAAGGTTTAAGGGACCATTGGCAAAAAACAAGTCAATCTTTGCTTGTAGGATTAATTATTCATTTATTATATAAATCTAAAAATGAATGCACATTAGCATCATTATCTACACTTGATAAAATCTTAGCAAATCCAGAACAAAGTAATTCAGAGCTATGGCAAGAAATGTTGACATATCAGCATTTCCCAGATGGTCATGAACAAGTTCATCCTGTTGTTGCGGCAACAGCACGAGATATGATTGATAGACCCGAAGAAGAAATGGGGTCAGTTCTTTCTACAGCAAAAAGTTATTTGGCTTTATATAGAGATCCAATTGTTGCAAAAAATACTAATTCTTCAAATTTCAAAGTAAAGGATTTGATGAATTATGACACGCCTGTTAGCTTATATATCATTACCCAACCTACTGATAAACTTAGATTGTGTCCGTTGGTTAGAATATTAATGAATATGATAATTCGTATCAATGCAGGCAAAATGGAGTTTGTGAAAGGTAGAGCTAAAAAACTTTATAAACATCGTTTGTTGGGAGTGATTGATGAATTCCCAAGCTTAGGAAAATTAGAAATTCTTCAAGAATCTTTAGCATTTCTGGCGGGGTATGGAATTAAGTTCTATTTAATTTGCCAAGATATTAATCAGCTAAAAAGTGAAAAAACAGGTTACGGCAAAGATGAAACTATTACTTCAAATTGTCACATTCAAAATGCATTTCCGCCAAATAGAATTGAAACAGCAGAGCATCTGTCAAAAACGACAGGTATAACAACTGTAGTAAAAGAAGACATTACAACAAGTGGTAAAAGAGTTGGTATCTTTCATAGTAATGTTTCACGCCATATTCAAGAAGTACAAAGACCACTATTGACAGCTGATGAATGTATGCGAATGCAAGGTCCTATTAAGAATTCTGCTGGAGATATCATCGAACCAGGAGACATGATTATTTATGTTGCAGGGTATCCAGCTATTTATGGAGTACAACCATTGTTTTTTAAAGACCCTGTTTTTTTAGCACGTTCACAAGTAGGTGCTCCCGCTGAAAGTGACATATTAAGAAAGGAAACAACGGATGAAATAAGGATTCAATAATGAAACTTGTAACAATTATTCTTATTATTCCTGCTAGTTTTATAATTATTTATTTTAGCGGTTACAGAATTAACATAACGAAAAGCATCCCAATTGGAGTTTATAGAACAGTTAATAAGGCAGCTGATAAATATGACTACGTTATTTTTTGTCCACCCGAAAATGAAATTTTTAAAGAAGCCAGAAGTCGTGATTATATAGATATTGGGTTTTGCCCTGGTAGTTACGGTTTTCTGATGAAAAAAATTGTAGCAACAAAAGGTGACCATGTAACCATTTCTACTGATGGTGTTTTTATAAATGGAAAATTCCTACCCTTAAGCGTACCGTTACATAGAGATTTACAAGGTCGAGTAATGAATAAAATAGCAATAAATAAAGTGCTTAGTGATTCAGAGGTTTTATTGATGTCTGATGTCAGTAAAACATCTTTTGATGCTCGTTATTTCGGAATTATAGATAAAAAAAATATTGTTAGTGTAGTTAAACCTGTTTTTATTTTTAATGAGGAGAAAAAATGACGAGGTTATTTATAGCTGAAAAACCGACAGTAGCAAAAGCTATTGCTGATGTACTCGGTGTCACTGATAAGAAACATGGCTATTTAATTTGTGGTCAAGATAATTTGGTTACTTGGTGTTTTGGTCATATGCTCGAATCAGCAGAACCGGATTATTATTTAAGTGATGATATACCTAAAAATAGCAATGGTATTAAGGTATGGAGAGAAGAAGACTTGCCTATCATTCCCCGGGATTGGATTAAAATTCCTAAGAGTGAATGTGAAGAACAGTTGAAAATAATAGGATATCTGATAAAAAAATCTTCTGTGATAGTACATGCAGGCGATCCCGATCGAGAGGGGCAATTACTTGTTGACGAGGTGTTAAAGTATTTTAATAATCAATTGCCTGTTTTGCGTTATTGGGTAAATGCAAATGATACAACGTCTGTTAAAAGAGGATTGGAAACATTAAAAGATAATATTGAATATGCTAATTATGGTATAGCTGCCTCAGCACGAGATAAAGCGGATTGGTTGATTGGAATGAATTTGAGCCGGGCATTTACATTAAAGGCACAAAAAGGGGGGGCGAGGGTCCTTTTGACTGTTGGTAGAGTACAAACACCAACTCTAGCAATAGTTGTTAAGAGAGATCGTGATATTGAAAATTTCAAACCAATATCACATTACTCTATTGATGCAAAATTGAACTATGACAATAGGAACTTCATTGCATCCTGGAAAATGAAAGAAGAACAACTAGGGTTAGATGAAGAATTGCGTTTAATTGATGAAGCAAAGGTTAATGATGTTATAACTAATATTAAAAATAAAAAAGGGATTGTAAAAAACTTCACAAAAACTCCAAAAAAGAAATATCATCCAACTGCTTTTTCATTATCTGCTCTAACTCTGGTTGCATCTAATAAATTTGGGTACTCAGGATTAGATGTTTTGAATTCGTGCCAAAGTCTATATGAAAAACATAAATTAACTAGTTATCCGAGAACTGATAGTTGCTATTTACCAGAGTCTCAGTTTAATGACGCAATTGATATTTTATCAGTTTTAGGCAAAATCAACCCTCATTACAGAACTATAATTGAACAAGCTGATCATAAAATTAAATCCAAAACTTGGAATGATTCTAAAACAACCGCTCATCACGGAATTATCCCAACACTCCATCATGGTGATCCATCGAAATTATCTCAAATGGAAAAAAATATCTATGACCTAATTGTTAGATCTTATATATCACAATTTTATCCTATTCACGAATACATGCGAACCTCAATAGATATCGATATTGCCGGAGAGTTATTTGTCGTGTCAGGTAATGTTGTAACTATAAATGGTTGGAAAGAGGTGTACCAAGAATATGAAACGAATGAAAAAACTGAAGAACAATCATTACCAGAACTGAATGTAAATGATTCAATTGTGTGTAGTGAACTAATCAAAAAATCGCTTAAAACGAAAGCTCCACAGTATTTCACAGATGGTACGTTAATTAATGCTATGTCTAATATTCATCGATATGTAGATGATCCAGAGCATAAAAAAATCTTAAAAGAAGAAGATGGGCTAGGTACCGAAGCTACTCGAGCGACTATTGTTAGTGAGCTAGTTCGCAGAGGTTTCATCAAAGAAGATGGTAAAAAGTTGATTAGCACAAAACTAGGCAGGGAACTTATCGATGCATTGCCTAATTCTGTAAAAAATCCTGTTTTAACGGCAATTTATGAACGAATGTTGAAAGGGATAGAAAAAAATACTTTTAACGTCACTGATTTTTTATCAAAACAAGAAAACTTCATAAAAGAACAAGTGTTAAACGCTAAAGAGGGTATTTTAAAAGTCGGTAATATACCGAAAGTTTCAAAGATTCACAAATGTGATTGTTGTGGTAAAGGGCTTTCTAGATTACCAGGGAAAAAAGCGGGATCATTTTATTGGCGTTGTTCAGGATTTCCTGAATGTACAAAGATTTATTTTGATAATAAAGGCAGACCTAAACAATAATTTAATATGAGGATATTTATATATGAATAACAATACTGATTTAACAAATATTCCTGAGCAAGAAATTAGAAATAAAAATACTAAAAATGAAGTTGTTGATGAAAAATTAGATGACGCCATGTTTATGGATGTATCTTTTGATCCTGAAGAAGCTGAATTGGCGGGAGCATTTAAAGAAGATGCTATTTCGTTACATGATGCAGAAGAAAGTAGAAAGTAAGGACGGGTATAATGGAAAATAAGAAATCGTTTGTTGAAACTGTCGCTGAAAAAATAATTGAACAATTGAAGCAAGGGACGGCACCATGGCAAGTACCCTGGCATGAAGATAAAAGAAGAACATTACCCTATAATCCTATTACGGGTAAAAGATATAAAGGGATTAATACATTAAATTTAATGTCTCAAAGCATGTATAAAGGATATAAAGATCCTCGTTGGTTGACATACAAGCAAGCTCAAAGTCTTAATGCTCAAGTAAAACAAGGTCAAAAATCATCACCAGTTCAATATTGGAAATTTACAGAGTTACAAGATAAATTAGACAAGGACGGTAAACCAATACTAGATGAAGATGGAAAAAAAGTTAAAGAAGAAGTACCCTTAGATAAACCCAGGGTTTTTTATGCAAATGTATTTAATGCTGAACAAATTGATAATTTACCACCACTGCCTACACACGAAGAAATAACTTGGAATCCCATTGATAGAGCGGAAACAATATTAAAAAATTCTGGGGCTAAAATATTTCATGATGAAAATAGAGCATATTATTCTATAAAAAAAGACGAGATTCATTTGCCGGCTAAAGAACTTTTTAATTCAAATGATAAATATTATGCAACAGTTCTACATGAACTGGGACACTGGACAGGTGCAGAATCACGATTAAATCGAGATTTGAAAAATCCTTTTGGTAGTGAGGGATACGCTAAAGAGGAATTGCGAGCTGAAATTGCAAGTATGATTTTGGGGAATGAGTTAAATATAGGACATGATCCATCTCAACATATAGCATATGTAGGGCATTGGATTAAAATTTTACAGGACGACCCAAAGGAGCTTTTTAGAGCTGCATCTGATGCTGAAAAAATTCAAAATTATGTTTTAGGTTTTGAACAAATAATTGAACAAAATAAGGAAATTTCACTACCTGAAAAACAATTAGATGAATCAAATTTAATCCATGAAAATATGAATACAACTGAAAAGAAAGAGATTACTTGGCTAAATATACCGTATTCTGAAAAAAATACAGTTAAAAATATTGCTGGTAAGCTTGGAAACGGAGAAAGTGCCATTTCTTGGGATAAAGATAAGAAAATGTGGTTTGCAAAACCAGGAGCTGATCTGGATAAATTAAAAGCTTGGATACCGGGACAAAGTTTAGCTAAGGAAAATTTAGCTAAGGAAAACGTGATTTTAGCGATTCCATTTGAAGATAAAAATGTAGCTAAAAAATTAGCTGGAAAACTAAATGATGGTAGTTGTGCTATTGAATGGGATAAAGCGAACAAAGTATGGTTTGCAAAACCGGGGGCTGATCTGGATAAATTAAAAGCTTGGATACCAGAAAATATTAATAATATACAACAGACAATGTCACCCAGAGAAGAATTTACTCTTGTGTTGCAATCAATCGGCTGTGTTGTTGATGGGGAACATCCAATAATGGATGGGCAGAATCATAGAATAAAAACAGAAGGCGATAAGCATGGACAGAAAGCAGGATTTTACAAAGCGTTTTTGGACGGTCATCCCGCAGGTTATATTAAAAATAATAGAACAGGAGCAGAAATGAAATGGAAAGCAAAAGGTTATAATTTATCTAACGAAGAAAGAGCTAAGTTGATAGCTGAAGCTGCAATCCGAAAAGAGCTAAGGGAAAAGGAACAAGCAGAAATGTATGAAAGAGTTGCTGAATCGGTGATGAATAAATTCTCTGAATTACCTGTTTTGAAAGAACCAACACCGTATATTCAGAGCAAAGGAATTGATGTTTATCCTGGTATAGCAACGGATAAAGAAAATAAAATTACATATATCCCTGCTTATGATTCGACAGGTAAACAATGGTCTACTCAATATATTAACGAAGATGGTCAAAAAAGATTTGAAAAAGGTGGCAAAAAAACAGGATGTTTCCATGTGATAGGTGGACAAGAGGCACTTAAAAATGCCCCTGTTATTATAATTTCTGAAGGCTATGCAACGGCGGCAACAATAACTAAAGTTGTGGGTTATTCAACTGTAGCGGCATTTGATTCTGGCAATTTAAAAAGTGTAGCTAAATCATTACATGAAAAATTTCCAACTAAGCCAATTATTATAGCTGGGGATGATGATCGATATCTTGACGAAAAACAGGGCATCAATCCCGGAAAAACCAAAGCAATTGAAGCCGCCGACGCTGTAAACGGTAAATCTATATTTCCTATTTTTGCACCAGGTGAAAATAAATTGACTGATTTTAATGATTTAGCAACTAAATCAGTGTTAGGGAAAGATGCGATTGAACGGCAGATAAAAATAGCCATAAAAGTTAATGTTGAAAAACAGCAGCAACAGCAACAGCAACAGCAACAGCAACAGCAACAGCAACAGAAAAATATAAATCATAAAAGTCAGAAATTGAAAATTAATTAATTAATTTTCAATAAAACCCAATAATTTTGGGTTTTTTTTTAGTAATTATTAGACGCTGGGCAATATCTATATAGTGTTGGCAGTGAAACGTTTATAATTTGAGCCACTTCTTTAGCTGGCATTCCGTCAGCTAATAACTTCTGAGCTGCTTTTATTTTTTTTGTTGTCATCAATTTAGGTCTGCCTCCTTTTTTTCCAGCACGTCGTGCTGCTTCTAATCCTGCCCTGGTTCTTTCTCTATTTAGCTCTCTTTCCATAACAGCAAAAGCTGCCATTATATGAAAAAAAAATCTGCCAGTAGAGCCTTTTGTATTAATATTGTCAGTTAATGAGCAAATGTCGATTTTCCTTTTTTCTAAGTTTTCAATTAGATCTATTAACCCTTTCATTGTTCTACCAAGACGATCCAGTTTCCAGACAACTAAAATATCGCCCTCTCTTAAAAATGCTAGAGCTTCATTAAAACCAGGTCTTTCCATCTTTGAGCCAGATATTTTATCCGTGAATATTTTATTGCATCCATATTTCTTTAATTCATGAATTTGTAACTCTAGGTCTTGATCATGTGTTGATACTCTTGCGTATCCGATTTTTAGCATTAATTACTCCTCCATTAATATTCTCATTACTCATTAGTGTTTTCTATTTTTAATGTAGAGTTTTGATAATGAGTTTTGATAAAAGAATTATACATGTTGAATTATCAAAAAACCACATTATTAAAAACGACCGTTTTTAATAATATGAATATATTGAAGATAACATTTTTATTGGTGTTTCTATTCTTTTTCAATGATGCATTTGCTGCACAAGGAAGCGGGGGGGGATTACCATACGAGAGCTGGCTCGGAAAATTGAGAGATTCACTGACAGGACCAGTTTCTTTTTCTGTTTCAATTATCGGAATCATCGTTGCAGGTTGTGTACTTATTTTTGGCGGAGATATGAATGGCTTTTTTAGAACATTAGTTTTCATTGTACTTGTGATGGCTTTTATTGTTGGCGCAAATAATATGATGGCTACGCTATTTGGTCGTGGTGCTGATTTATCAAATATATCTATTAAAGAATGGTTTCTTTTTTTATTTGATTAATTAAATAGGTAACTATATGCAAAAAATTCCGATAAGAAGGTCTGGCAATAGAGAAAATTTATTTCTCGATTGCGACAGAGAATTAATTATGATGTCTGGATTATGTTCATTTGCACTAATTTTTAGCGCACAAGATATTTTTGCAACATTTTTTGGTATTGGATTATGGCTGTTTTCTTTATTCGTTTTACGTTTAATAGCAAAATCGGATCCAAAAATGAGACAAATTTATTTACGACATAGAAAATATAAAAAATATTATCCAGCTCGTAGCACTCCTTTTAGAAAAAACAGGAGGAGCTATTCATGAACTTGTTACAATCGATCGTAATTATAACATCATTATTGTCTATCACGTTGTTGATTATATTATTTTATCAGGTTAGAAAAAACTTTACTGATAAATTAATAAAACATCGTTCAGAAGATGAGGGTTTTGTCGATCTTTTAAATTATGGATCTGTCATTGAACCAGGAATAATTCTTAACAAGAATGGGTCGCTAATGTCATCTTTCATTTATAAAGGTGAAGATAATGCAAGTGCAACTCAAAAACAGAGAGATAATATTGCATTACGAATTAATCAGGCACTTTATAGGCTTGGAAATGGCTGGATGATTCATGTTGATGCTGTTCGTCGCCCTGCTGATAAATATTCAAAACAATCAGATTCTTTTTTTCCAGATATTTTATGTGCAGCAATAGATGAAGAACGCAGACAATTTTTCAATGGTCTTGGTGAAATGTATGACGGATATTTTGTTATCACAATTACATATTTACCTCCAGTTCTTGCTCAACAGAAATTTGTTGAAATGATGTTTGATGATGATGAAAAAGAGGCAAAAAATAAAATTAGTGGTGAATTAGTAATAGAAAATTTTAAGCGTGAATGTAATAACATAAAATCAAGCTTATCTGCTGTTGTACAAATACGGCAATTATTAACGCATCAAGAAATTACAGAAGATAATAAAACTATTATTTATGATGATCAATTGCGATGGTTACAATTTTGTATAACAGGTGAAAATCATCCTGTTATTTTACCCAGTACTCCAATTTTTTTAGATTCACTAATAGGTAACAAAGAATTTTATTCTGGCGTTATACCTAAATTGGGGAATAAATTTATTAAAATCGTTGCCATTGACGGATTTCCGCTGGAATCTTCACCTGGTATTTTATCTATACTAGCTGAACAGCCGTGCGAATACCGGTGGTCTAATCGTTTTATTTTTTTAGATAAACATGAAGCCATCTCTCATTTAGATAAATTTAGAAAAAAATGGAAACAGAAAGTTAGAGGTTTTTTCGATCAAGTTTTCAATATTGGTTCTGGAAGAGTTAACAAAGACGCATCATTGATGGTTAATGATGCTGAAGATGCTATTGCTGAGTTAGAAAGTGGGTTGGTTTGTGGTGGATATTATACTAGTGTTGTTGTTTTGACTAATGAGAACAGAGAGATATTAGAAAATAATGTAGAAATAATTAAAAAGGCAATTAACAAATTAGGGTTTTCTGCTCGCATAGAAACAATCAATACTGTTGACGCATTTTTGGGCAGTTTACCTGGTCACGGTGTTGAGAATATTAGACGTCCACTAATTAACTCTTTAAACCTCAGTCATTTAATACCGACATCATCAATTTGGTCAGGAAGTGAAAAAGCGCCGTGTCCATTCTACCCCAAAAACTCTCCAGCTTTAATGTACACTGTCACATCAGGTTCAACTCCGTTCAGGCTAAACCTCCATGTTGGAGATTTAGGTCACTCTATCATGTTTGGTCCGACTGGTGCTGGTAAATCAACTCATTTAGCATTACTTGTTGCTCAGTATAGACGATATAAAGGAATGAAAATTTTTGCATTTGATAAAGGGAATTCTCTGTATGCAATGGCAGCCGGAATTAGAGCAAAAACTCAGGGTAAAAGTGGACTTCATTTCGAAATTGGATCTGATGATAACAAATTGAGTTTTTGTCCGTTGCAGTTTTTAGATTCTCGATCATATCGTGCTTGGGCAGCATCCTGGATAGATACCATTTTGGCGTTAAATGGTTTGAAAACTACAGCTCAACAAAGAAATGAGATCGCTAAAACGTTGGTTAATATGCACGAAAATGGTGGTAGAACTATTACTGATTTTACACATGCAATTCAAGATAACGAAATTAGAGAAACGTTAGAACAATATACAATCGATGGCTCGATGGGATATTTGTTAGACGCTGAAAAAGACGGACTTTTACTTTCTGATTTTTCGGTATTTGAGATTGAAGAGCTCATGAACTTGGATGATAAATATGCATTACCAGTTTTACTATATCTGTTTAAACGTATAGAAATGTCGTTAAATGGTGAACCTGCAATAATATTTTTAGATGAAGTTTGGTTATTGCTAGCTCATCCCGAGTTTAGAAATAAAATTAAGGAATGGTTAAAAGTACTAAGAAAAGCAAACACAATTGTTTTTATGGCTACACAAAGTCTTTCAGATGCTGAAAACTCTGGAATTTTAGATGTTTTAGTTGAAGCAACAGCAACTAAAATATTTCTTCCGAATATAGCTGCTAACGATGAAAAAACATCAAAATTATATCAGCACATGGGTCTTAATTCTCGACAAATCGATATTATTTCAAGAGCAATTCCTAAACGTCAATATTACCTAGTTTCACCCAATGGTAGGCGGTTATATGAGCTAGCGTTAGGACCGTTAGCATTGTCATTCGTTGCTGCATCAGATAAAGAATCGGTATCTGAAATAAAAAAACTAGAAAAAGAATTTGGCAATGAATGGGTAGATGAATGGTTGAAGAAAAAAGGTGTCAATTTTAAACATTATATTAAAGGTAACGCAGCATGATTTTTTTTTCTAAATTGTTTAAAAGTAAAGAAATGAGTAAAAAGCGGAAATCAAACGGATCAAATCCATATTTGAACGCTAAAAAAGTATGGAATTCATACACGGGATCTTTACTATCAAGTAGGCTTATCTGGCAAGTTACGGCACTAATATCATTATTGATAGCACTATGCGCAACAGGCGGTGTTATCTATATTGGTTCACAATCAAAATATATTCCTTATATCGTTGAACAAAATTCTTCTGGGAGAGTTACTGGAAGTGGTGTTGCATATCCAGCCCCGGAGCCATCCAAAATCATATATCAAGCAGCTGTTTCTGATTATATTTTTTATTCTCGAATGGTTACACCTGACGTTTCTATGCAAAAAAAAGCTATCTTCAAAGTCTATTCGATGCTTAGTGATAATGATCCGGCTATTACAAAAATGAATGAATGGATGAAAAAAGAAACTCCTTTTGAACGAGCAGCAAAAGAGGTTGTTAATGTTGAGATTAAATCGGTTCTTCAGCAGACAGATAGTACTTGGCAAATTGAATGGGTTGAATCAATAAGAGATCGGCAAGGGGATCTCTTGAGAGAACCATTTAATATGCGTGCATTAGTGACAGTGTATCAAGCTGAGCCGGTTTCATCTAAAACTTTAGATGAAATGAATAATAACCCAGCCGATATATATATACGTGACTTTTCTTGGTCTGAACTTAATTAACAAAAGGTAATTTAATTATGAAAAAAATTTTAATCATTATTTTTTCATTTTGCTCATTTAGTGTATTTTCTGCGGACAAACTAGCAGAAACTTATTTTTATAATGATGATCCAGTCCTAACTGAACAAGAAAAAGCAGGAATATTACTTGCAGACAAATGGAGAAATGATGCTTTATCTGGGATGAAACCGGTCAAAGGGGCAGATGGAGCAATTAAATATTTATTTGGCGCTCAACAAACTAGTATTGTGTGTGCTGTTATGCGTGTATGTGATCTAGCATTACAACCCGGTGAACAAGTTAATGGCATTCACATCGGAGATGCAGGAAGATGGGGGATAGAACCGGCAGTGTCGGGAAGTGGAGCTGGTGAAATTATACATGTATTAATAAAACCATATGATGTTGGTATTGAAACATCCTTATTTATAGCAACAAATTTGCGTACATATAATATTAATTTGAAATCACATAAAACAAAATATATGCCAGCTGTTAGTTTTGTTTATCCAGAAGATGCGGTTGCAAAATGGGATATGCTTAAAAGACAATCAGATAAAAAACAGCAAGATAATACAATTCCTGAAACAAACGAGTATCTCCCTAATTTGAATTTTGATTACACAATATCAGGTTCTGCATCATGGAAACCAGTTCGAGTGTATAACGATAACATAAAAACAATTATTCAAATGCCTAAATCAATGACAAATCAAGAAGCTCCTACACTTTTAGTGATTAGAAATAATAAGGGTTTATTTAGTTCTGATGACGAAGTAATGGTTAATTATCGTTTGCAAGGTGATAGGTATATTATCGATTCTATATTTGATAAGGCGATTCTCATAACAGGTGTTGGTTCAAATCAAACAAAAGTAACTATTGTAAGGAATGACAAATGAAAAAATTATTAATTTTAATATCATTTTTGGGCATTTTTCTTTCAGGATGTTCTGGTATGAAATATGGTAATTATACAAAGATATCACATGACTATAATCAAGTGTTTGCTGAAAATGCATATACACAACTATCAATTCTTTATCCGCCAGGAACTTCACGTCTTAAATTATCGCACGAATTTAATAATGATGCTTTTGGAATTGTATTACATGAAAAACTGAAAAATGCAGGTTACGCTATTTATCAATCATTCAATAATGAAGAATCTGAAGGAATATCTTTAGCTTATGTAATTGATAAAACAGATCAAGATACTTATAGAGTAATTTTATTTATTGATGGTAAACCATTGACTAAATGTTTTTTAGTCAAAAATGGAAAAGCTATCAGTTTGGGGTTCTGGACTAAGCAGGAATAAGAGAAGATATGACAAATAAAGATATGATGAAGCCAAATTCATCTCCAGGAGTTGGTACAAGACGAGTAAATCGTAATCCTATTTTGATTATCATTGGTATTGTTATTGCATTTCTATTAGTGATGATTTTTATTGCAAGCCAAAAAGCTAATCAGTCAAATATTAAAGATGAATCGCCAAAAATAACGTCAAACAATTCTAATTCATTTGCATATGAATTAACGAGCAAACATACAGATGGCATTATTCCATCTAATAAAACAGAACCTATTATTTCATCTTCTATTATTTCACCTGAATCTGAGATACCACCTTTCCCAGATTCAGATAAACAAATAATAGATAACACTTCAATAAGTATTTTAACAACTGAAAATCCTCCGTTGCCAATTTCGATTGATACTACAACAAGTTCTGAACGGGAGCGTATTGAAATGGCTAAAATGCAACTTTTTGAGCAATCGATAAGATCTAAAACAGCGGTAGATAATATTGCTCCATCCAGTTCTGGAATGACTAATTATAGCTCTAATGATAGTGTTCAAAGCAGAGAACAAATGTTAAACAAAATTGCAGCAATTAGGCAAAAAATAAATAATGCATCCAATTCATCTGGGGATTTAACCGAAGTATATAAACAACGTCTGGAAATGGTAAAAAATATTGGATTTATAGAATCAGGAATAAGCGACGTTGAATCTTTACCTGATTCAGATAACAAACAAAATCAAGGAGGTTGGCAATTAGAGAATAAAGTTGAAGTTCCATCTTCTCCATATTTATTACGCACTGGTTTTGTTATACCCGGTACACTGATTTCAGGTATAAACTCTGAATTACCCGGGCAGATTGTTGCCCAAGTTTCGCAGAATATCTACGACACAGCCACAGGTAAATATCTTTTAATTCCACAAGGTTCTCGTTTAAATGGTTTTTATAGTAGTGAAGTTGTTTTTGGTCAAGCTAGGGCTATGGTCGCATGGCAACGTATTATTTTCCCTGACGGCAAAGCGTTAGATATAGGTTCAATGCCGGGAACGGACAGTGCAGGATATTCTGGTCTTAATGATATGGTTAATAATCATTATATGCGTATTTTTGGTTCAGCAGTGCTTTTATCTGGCGTAACTGCGGGTATTTCGCACAGTCAAAATAAACATAACGACGATCGTTCTGCTAGTGGTGCACTGTCTGAAGCTCTGGGGCAACAACTGGGACAAACTACGATGCAGTTGATTAATAAAAATATGAATGTTGCCCCGACAATAGAAGTTCGCCCAGGTTATAGATTTAATATTGTTGTTACGAAAGATATGGTTTTTTCTAAGCCGTATAAATCATTTGACTATTAAGGATGGTATATATGAAAAGAATAGCTAATATGATAATTCTAATTTTTGCGTTAAATATTAATTTGAGTTCAGCGGGTATTCCTGTTATTGACGCTGGAAATTTAGCTCAAAATATATTAAGTGCAATGGAGGCGATCAATCAAACACTGAAACAAATAGAACAATATGAAACTCAATTGCAACAGTATGAAAATCAATTAAGAAATACTGCTGGTCCGGCATTCGAAATCTGGGATAAAGCAAATCAGACGATAGATAATCTAAATAATGCTATGAAAAAATTAGAATATTATCAAAATCAAATCGGTTCATTTGAACAATATTTAGATAAGTTTAAAAACGTAAATAGTTATCGAACAATGCCGTGTATAAATGATGGTAAATGTACAGCAGCTGATTTAGAAAATATCAATAAAATTAATGAGTTTAATATTGAATCAACAAGAAAAAGCCAAGAGGCTGCATTTGTTGCAATACGAGATCAGCAAAAAGCGTTGAACAACGATGCTAAACAGCTAACACGGCTACAAAATGCGGTACGAGGCGCTGATGGCCAGATGGCGGCGCTTCAGTATAGTAATCAACTAGCTAGTAATCAGGCAAATCAACTCATGCAAATGCGAGCATTATTAGTTTCTCAATATAATGCATTAATAACAAAAGAAGCGGCCGAAAATAATAAAAATGCTCAAGAATTGGCTATATCTAAGAAATTAAGAGCAGCAAGCAAACTAGGAAATTCGTCTGCGTCAAAAGGAATGTTAGGAATGCTAAAATAAGGTGGATCAGAATGAGACATAAATATTTTTTTTCCATTTTTCTGTTATTAATTTCATTTTCAAATAATGTACTAGCAGATATAGATAATAAAGGGATACTAGATAAAGTTTTAGAAAAGTACAAAGCTGTTGCTAGTTCATGGCAAGATGTTTTACTAAATAATGCGCTGTGGCTTTTTTG